>JBKKCN010000120.1:0-10646 GCA_046712525.1 Candidatus Rokuibacteriota bacterium | reverse complement strand
TAAGCCGCGACCCTCCTCGTTCTTGCCGCGCCGCGGCGAAGCCGCGGCCCTCCTCGATCTCGCCGCGCCGCGGCTATGCTGCGGCCCTCCTCGATCTCGCCGCGACGCGGCGAAGCCGCGGCCCTCTTCGATTCTCCGCGCTGTTGAGTGTTCGGCACGCGACTGTCAGGTGTCAGCCTCGTTACGCCATCGCTGAGTGGTAGAAGCTGCACGCGCTTGTAAAGCGACGATCTAGACCCCGGATGGCGCATGGCAGGATGCTTGCGCTGTCGCGTCGCGTGTTGCGCCATTACCCCTTTTCTTTGTTGGATATTTCACCCGCGACGAGGGTGCCTCTGGCTCGATGGCTCGCGGTGGCGGCGATCTCGATTTCAACCTTTGCTGCACCCGGGATCGCCGCCGCCGCGAGCTCTCTCGTGGCGGGCGGCCTCACCGCCCTCCCCGAGACCACCACCGGTCCCAATCTCCTGCGGAACGCCGGCTTTGAAGACGTGAACGGCGTGCTGCCCCGCGCGTGGGAGGCGGGAGAAGGTTGGGGCGCCGACAGTCAGGTCAGCCATTCGGGCGGGGTCAGCCTGCGTCGCTCGGGCCACGCCGCCACCGCCTCACAGGCGGTGACGCTCAAGAAGGGCGTGTACACGCTCGGCGCCTGGGTGAGGACGGAGAGCGTCGGCGACGGCGCCTCCAGCGGCATCCGGCTCGTGCTGGACTCACGCTCCGGGGGTGTCAACGAGTGGGGCGCGACCGAAGTCATCAGCGGCACCGCCGATTGGAAGCGCTATGAAGCCGGTCCCGTCGCCATCGCCACCGATCGCACCGTGCGCGTGCGGCTCGAGAGCGACAACGGTACCCGCGGCACGGCCTGGATCGACGACGTCACGCTCACGCAGCACGTGTCGCCGCCCCTCGACGTCTTCATGCTGTACCCGAATTACCGCGGCATGCTCTTCGACGACCAGCCGCAGGCGATCACCCTCGACGTGAGCGTGACGCCGCCCATGGGCACCATGGCCGGGTACACCGTGGCCGCCACGCTGGTCGATGAGAGGTCGGGCGCCGCGGTGGCCTCGCAGACCTACCCGGCTCTCGCCACCTTCCGGGCGACGATTCCCGCGGGCGCCATGCGCTCGGGCACGACCTACGTGGTGAAGGTCGCCCTCGTGGAGTCGGGGCGCAATGCCGTCGTGTACTCCTATCCGACGTTTCGCGTGTCGAAGGTAGGCGGAGCGGCGAAGGCGGCGATGAACGTCGCCGTGGACGACAAGAACCGTCTGCTGATGCGCGGTACCCCGCGCTTCGTGCTCGGTGTCTACGACGCCGCCGCCGAGTACGGCGTCACGGAGAGCTTCTGGGAGCGCCAGCTGTGGGCGCCGACGGGCATCCGCCGCCTCGGAGACATGAAGCTCAACATGTATGTGAACTCGTGGTACGGGCGCGCCGACGCCACGGCGGTGAAGTCCCTCATGGCCAGCCTCCTGAAGCGCGGCGTGATGTACCTGCACACGCGACCGTGCGTCGCCGCGTCGCCGGCAGCCCTCGGCACCGCTGCGTCCGACGCCCCGGATGCGCACGTGCAGGACCTCGGCGCACATCCCGGCACTGCCGGCTACCACACGATCGACGAGTGCTCGCGTGCGGTGCCGGAGGCCTTCGCGCACTATCAGCGCTTGAAGCAACTGGATGGCGACGGCATCACGCTCGCCGCGGTCGCGGGCGGCCACGCGCAGGCAGCGCTGTGGCGCGATGCCGCGGACGTCCTCAGCACCGCGGCCTACCCGATGTACGGCCCCGAGCCCGCGGCCGGCTACCGCCATCGCGTGGTGGCCGAAGGAGCGATCGCCGCGCGGCAGGCCGTGAAGAACGCGCGGCCATTCATGACCGTGCTCCCGGTGTCGGCGCTCGGTGCGCTCGGCCGGGGGCCCACGCTACAGGAGATGCGCAGTCACGCGTACATGGCCATCGTCGAGGGCGCCCGCGGCCTGTGGTGGTGGGGTCTCGGCGACAACGCGCTGAAGGCCGTGTGCGCGGGATGGTGCGCGGAGAAGAGGACGCAGATGACGAACCTCGACTCGCTCGTCAACGAGATCGCCGCCCTCGAACCCGCTCTCGTCGCCGACGACGCGCCGGCCGCGCTCATGTCGAACTCCGACCCGGCCGCGATCCGCACGAAGGTGAAGGTCGTCGACGGCACCGGCTATATGTTCGCATACAACGGCACCAGCGCCCCCGTGACAGCAGCCTTTCGCTGGAGCACGGCCCCTGTCCGCGTGATGGTCCACGCCGAGAACCGCGCGATCGCCGCCTCCGGCGGCGGCTTCTCGGACACATTCCAACCCTATGAAGCACACGCCTACGTCATCAGCAGCCCCCGCATGGCGGAGAGGAATTGACTATGGGCACCATCAGCACTTTGGATCGCGAGCGGTCGAGGCGGACCCCCGAAAACGGCCGTGTCCGCCCGGCCACTCTCAGAGTCACGCTCGAGACCGGCATGCCGGAGACGGCGGACGCGATCGCGTCCGTTCACATCCACGTGTCCGGCGCCAAGGCGCCCATCCGGCTCTACCTGTACGTGGGCGGCGACCTTGCGGACGCGTGGACCGATACGGAAGCCGTGTACGAGCTGCGCTCTCCGGATGTGAAACCCGGCCGCCACGCCATCACCGCGCGTGCCGTGGACGCCCTCGGGCGCTGGGCCGGCACCTCCATGATCTTCGACACCGCCGACCCCGTGAGCGTGCTCGCAGCAAATTAAAGCCGTCGCGGCGCAGAAACAATGCTGAGTCGCGACGGGGGGTTTGGGGGGCCCTTCGAGGCCCCCCATGCTACGGTGAACCATGTCGAGGTGGTTCGGACTGGATGCGCGTGCGGCGCGGGTGACGTTGACCGTGCTGGTGTTCGCCGCCGTGCTCGCCCTTCTCTATCTGCTGCGTCACGTCGTTGTGCTCCTGGCTTTCTCCGTGTTCTTCGCGTACCTGCTCTATCCCCTCGTGGGGCTGGTGCAGCGCGTGCGGCCGCTGGCGCGCCATCGCACGTCGGCCATCGCCGTCGTGTACGGCTTTCTGCTGATCGCGGTCACCGTCGTGGGCGTGGTCACGGGTCCGAAGCTCGCCTCTGAGCTGAGCAACCTCGCGCGCAAGCTGCCGGAGATCTCGCAACAGCTGAAGACGGGCGCCATCGCGGGTGACATGCTCGAGGCCCGGGGCCTGAAAGCCGCGCAGGTGCGCGACGTCGAGACCTTCCTGCGCGAGCACGCGGGAGACATCCTGTCCTACGTGCAGGGAGCGGCCACGGCGGTCCTCGTGTGGCTGGCGGGCGCGTGGACGCTGGTCCTCATCCCGATCTTCGCCTTCTTCATTCTCAAGGACGCCGAGGCCATCACGGCCTCGCTCACCAGTCGCTTCGAGACACGCCGCGATCGTGAGCTGTGGCGGGGCATCGTCCAGGACGTCCACGATCTCCTCGGCGAATACGTACGAGCGTTAATATTATTGTCGCTGCTGACCTTTCTCGTGTGGATGGGCGTGTTCTTGGTGGCCGGCGTTCCCTACGCCGTCGTACTCGCCGCCATCGCGGGGGTGCTCGAGTTCCTGCCGCTCTTCGGGCCCTTCGCGGCGGGCGCGCTCGTGATGGTCGTCGCCCTCTTCAGCGGCTACCCCCATCCGCTCTTCCTGTTCCTCTTCATCGTGGTGTGGCGCGGCATTCAGGATTACGTGTCGAGCCCGCTCATCATGGGGCGTGGCATCGAGCTCCATCCCGGTCTCGTGATCTTCGGCGTCATCGCCGGCGGCGAGATCGCGGGCGCGGCCGGAATGTTTCTCTCCGTGCCCGTCATCTCCGCGCTGCGCATCGTGTGGCGCCGCCTCCAGGCGCTGCCGCCGCCCCGCACGGAGATCGCGCACTCCGTCGAGGTGCCCACTCCGCTGTCGGAGGCTCCCGTCCGCGACGCAGGGCGCTGAAAACGGCGCATCTGCGTCGTTGCCGACTCGTTCGTCGCTGCGGCGTAGCCCGGCTACGCCTCTCTCTCTCTCTTCGTCGGCGCCTAGCATCTGCACCGTTTTGAGCGCCCTGCCATGAGTAAGATGGGGTATGCCGCTGTCGGCCGGGGAGATCAAGGCGCTGGTCGAAGGCGGTCACGAGGACGTCTTCGCCGTTCTCGGCCCGCACGTCGTGGGCGCGCGGGACGTCGTGGTCCGGGCCTTCCTGCCGCACGCGACCGCCGTGCGCGTGATCCCCACGTCCTCCGCCGTGCCGCCTCGATCCATGGACCCGCTCCACCCCGCCGGCGTCTTCGAGGCTGTTTTTCCCGACGTGCGCGACACGTTTGCGTACCGTCTGGAGATCACCGAGGGCGGCGGCGCCACGGTGGAGATCGAGGATCCCTACCGCTTTCCGTCGATGCTGAGCGAGTACGATCGCCACTTGCTCGCGGAAGGGACGCATTACGAGGCCCACGACAAGCTGGGCGCGCATCCCGCGCTCACGGACGGCGTGGCCGGCGTCGTGTTCGCCGTGTGGGCGCCGAATGCGCGCCGGGTGAGCGTGGTGGGCGACTTCAATGGGTGGGACGGGCGGCGGCACGTGATGCGGCTGCACCCGGCGAACGGCATCTGGGAGATCTTCGTCCCCGGCGTGACAGAAGGCGCCCGCTACAAGTTCGAGATCGCCTCGCGCTCCGGCGAACCCATCGCCTTGAAAAGCGATCCATATGCGTTCGCCTTCGAGCCTGATACCCCGCGCACGGCCGCCGTCGTGTGCGCGGTGGACACGTACGGCTGGCGCGATGCCGACTGGATGCGGTCGCGCGCGCGCCTGCGTCCGTACGAGGGCCCGGTGTCGATCTACGAGGTGCATCTCGGCTCCTGGATGCGCGTGCCCGAGGAGGGGGATCGCTTCCTCACCTACACGGAGCTGGCCGATCGGCTGGGCGCCTACGTGCGAGAGATGGGCTACACGCACGTCGAGCTGCTGCCGGTCATGGAGCACCCTTTCTACGGCTCGTGGGGTTACCAGGTGATCGGCTACTTCGCGCCCACGCGCCGCCATGGCTCGCCGCAGGATTTCATGGCCTTCGTGGATCGCCTGCACGAGCAGGGGATTGGCGTCATCCTCGACTGGGTTCCCGCGCACTTTCCCAAGGACCCGCACGGCCTGGGCTATTTCGACGGCACGCACCTGTACGAGCACGCCGACGCGCGAATGGGCGAGCACACCGACTGGGGCACGCTCATCTTCAACTACGGGCGCAATGAGGTCGCGAACTTCCTGCTCGGGAACGCGCTCTTCTGGCTGGACCGCTACCACGTCGATGGCCTGCGCGTGGACGCCGTCGCCTCCATGCTCTACCTCGACTACTCGCGCCGGGCGGGGGAGTGGGTGGCCAACGAGTTCGGCGGCCGGGAAAACGTCGCCGCCATGGCCTTCCTGCGCCGCCTCAACGAGCTCGTCCACCGCGATCGTCCGGGCATCGTGGTGGCCGCGGAAGAGTCGACGTCATGGCCGATGGTGTCCCGCCCCCTGTACCTGGGCGGCCTCGGCTTCGGGTTCAAGTGGAGCATGGGGTGGATGCACGACGTGCTCGACTACATGAGCCGTGATCCGGTGCACCGCAAGTACCATCACAACCGGCTCACCTTCGGGCTGCTCTACGCGTTCAGCGAGAATTTCATCCTGCCTCTCTCGCACGACGAGGTGGTGCACGGGAAGGCATCGCTCCTGCAGAAGATGCCGGGCGACGAGTGGCAGCGCTTCGCCAATCTGCGCAGCCTGTACGGCTTCATGTACGGCCATCCCGGCAAGAAGCTCCTCTTCATGGGCGGCGAGTTCGCCCAGAGCCGCGAGTGGAGCCACGACCGCAGCCTCGACTGGCACCTGCTCGATGAAGGCCCCTTCCATCGGGGCGTGCAGCGTCTCGTGCGCGATCTCAACCATCTCTACCGGGCCGAGCCCGCTCTGCACGAGCTGGACTTCGACCCCGCCGGCTTTCAGTGGATCGACTGCTCGGACTGGGAGCAGAGCATCCTCGCCTTCCTGCGGCGCGCGCGCGTGCCGTCGGACTGCGTGGTGGTGGCCTGTCACTTCACGCCTCTCGTGCGGCACGGGTATCGCGTGGGGGTGCCGCGCGAGGGTTTCTACCGGGAGCTGCTGAACACCGATGCGGCGTCCTACGGCGGTGGCAACGTGGGCAATGCCGGCGGTGTGCGCTCGGAGCCGATCCCCGCGCAGGGGCAGCCGCACTCGGTCGTGCTCACGCTGCCGCCCCTCGCGGTGTTGTTCCTCAAGCCCGACACGGCGTCCTGATCCGCTGTCGTCTCACGCGCCCGGCAGCACGCCGGGAATCTCGCAGGTTTCGTGGTACTCGTGGGCGGCGAACTTGATGAAGCGCTCGGCGTGGCTCGGGTGCACGGAGATCTGCTCGGCGAGGAACTTCGCCGTCGTTTCCATGCGTATGGCGAGCGCGGCGAGCTGGATGATCTCGGCCGCCGCGTAGTTCACGAGCTGTACGCCAAGCAGCCGCTCGGTTTTCGGGTCGAACACGAGCGACAGATAGCCGTCGTCCTCTCCGGTCGCCCGTCCGTTCGAGGCGCCTCGCATGTCGTGGCGGGCCACGTGGCATGGGATGCCGCGCGCCCGCGCCGCCGTATGCGTGAGACCCACCTTGGCCACTTCCGGCGTGGTGAAGACGGTCTGTGGCACCACGGTCTCGTCGACGGCGAGGTGGTCGCCTTCGAGAGCGTTCTTGGCGGCGACGCGTCCCTCGTACGCGGCAACGGGCGTGAGCTGCGCGTTGCCGGCCGCATCACCGGCCGCGTAAATATGCGCAATCGACGTCTGAAGGTACGCCGTGACACGAAGACCTCGGTCGCCCATCGCCAGTCCGAGCTGCTCGGCGCCCACGCTCTCGGGCCGCCAGCGCCGTCCGATGGCCACGCACACCTGGTCGGCTGCGATCTCGCGGGTGTCGCCCTTGTCGGTGAATGCCGTGGTGACGGCGCCGCGCCGGCCGGAGAACTGCGTTACCGAAGCTCCCAGGTGGAAGGTGACTCCTCGCGCCTCGAGGATGGCGCGCATGTAGGCGCCCACGTCCTCGTCGAAGCCGGTCAGGATCTCCGCCTCGGTGCCGATCACGGTGACGGCGGCACCGAGGTCGCTGAAGGCGCCTGCCATCTCGAGCCCGATCACGCCCGCACCCACGAGGACGAGGCGCCTGGGGAATTCGGGCACAAAGAGCAGGTCGTCCGATGTCATGGCGATGTCGCGCCCAGGCAGCGGAGGCATGACGGCCGCGGAGCCTGCGCCGATCACGATCTTGTCCGCGCGCAGGGCGGCCCCGTCGATGGCGACCGTGTGCGCGTCGCTGAAGCGGGCATCACCGAGGATGACGTCGATGCCCGCTCGTCGCAGCGCGTCGGGGGAAGGCTGAAACTCGCGCACGAGCTCGGCCTGCCGCCGCATGACCGCTGCCCAGTCAAGCGTCACCGCTTGGGCGATGGTTCCGAAGCGTGCCGCATCCCTCACGAGCCGGTGAATCCGTCCTGACCTTACCAAGGTCTTTTTCGGGATTCACCCCCGGTTGATGCAGGTGCCGCCGAGCGGCCCACGGTCGACGAGCGCGACGCGGGCCTTCAGGCTCACGGCGGTCTTCGCGGCATTGATGCCGGCGGCGCCGCCACCGATGACGACCAAGTCGTAGCGTTCCACGGCGTCCTCCCCGGATCTGGGATTATCGTGCGCCCGTAGCGTACCAGTACGCCGAAAGTATTTGCCTCACGCATCCGCCGGGCTGCTTCCCGCCGTAGCACCGGGTGATGGCTCCGATCCACCCGCTCTTTCCTCTGGCATTCGCTCCGGCTGGGAAGTACCCTTTGGCCCACTTCGATGGCTCCGTTTGATCTCGACGCCTGGGTGGCGCGCTCCGGCGCCCTCGACCTGGGCGCGATCCGGTGGTGCGACGTAGCGAAGTACCCGGTGTCCCCGGCCACCGTGCGGACGCTCACCTTCATGCAAGACATCGAAAGCCACACGATCATCTATCTGCGCTCGCTGCTCGCGACGCGGGCAGTAGACGACCCCGACGTGGCGACGTTCCTCGCCTGCTGGCTCTATGAGGAGACGTTCCACGGCTTGGCGCTCTCGCGTTTTCTGGAAGCGGCCGGCCATCCGGTGCCGCCGCGGGCAACGCCGCGCGGCCAGGAGCCACTCGTGAAGCGGCTGGAGACGTGGGCGACCTCTTCGGTGTCGAAGCTGTGGCCCGACTTCTGCGCCGTGCACATGACCTGGGGCGCCATCAACGAGCTGACGACACTGACCGGGTACCTGCGTCTGAAGACGGTCGCCGGCCACCCGGTCCTCAGCGAGCTGCTCGAGACGATCATGCGCGAGGAATCGCGCCACTTCTTCTTCTACTACCGGCAGGCTGACATCCGCCTGCAGCGCCCGGGCGTCGCGCGGGTGACGCGCCTGCTGGTGAACCGCTTCTGGGCGCCGGTCGGCAGCGGCGTCGGCAGCGACGACGACCTGAAGTTCATGGCGCACTATCTGTTCGCGGGACACGAGGGCCGTGCGGCGGCCCGCAAGGTGGACGATACGCTCCGCAGGCTTCCGGGGTTTGCCGACGCGCAGCTCCTCGAGGCGTGGATGAACCGCTATGTGGGCCCCGACGGGGTCAACGGAGGACCGAATGGCCGCAGTCGCAACTGAACACTACCGCGCCTACAACCCCAAGCCGTTCACGCGCGCCGAGCGCGACACCGTCACCATCCTGTTCGGCGGCCTGCACTGGCGGATCGAGCGGGTCCTCCAGGCGGTGCTGGAGGGGAGCGGCTACAAGGCGCAGATCCTGCCCGTCGCGACCAAGGATGACCTGGTGACCGGCCGCGAGGTCGCCGACATCGGCCAGTGCTGCCCGACCAGCTTCACCACCGGCAACCTCGTCAACTTCCTCAAGATCAAGTCCAAGGAGGTCGGGGCCGAGGAAGTGGCGAAGAAGTTCGTCTACCTGACCGCCGGCTCCTGCGGCGCGTGTCGCTTTGGCCAGTACCACCAGAGCTACGAGCTGGCCCTGCGCAACAGCGGCCTGGAGCAGTTCCGGATGTTCCTGATGGCCCAGGACAACCTGGACCAGAACATGGGCGACGGCCTCGATCTGAACTTGCCCATGACGCTCGGCTGCCTGTGGGGCATCTTCTGCACCGACCTCGTCCAGGACCTCGAGTACCAGGTGCGGCCCTACGAGGTGCTGCCGGGCCAGACCGAGGCCGTGGTCAAGGACAGCATCGAGTACCTGTACCAGGCATTCCGCAATCGACCGGCGCTGTCGCCCAAGACGTCGGTGCTGTGGCACCTCGTCACGCCGTACTTCACGCGGGCGATGCGTGAGATCCACCGGAAGTTCTCGGAGATCGAGGTCGATCGCTTGCGCGTCAAGCCGAAGGTCAAGATCACCGGCGAATTTTATCTGCAGACGGTGGAGGGCGACCCGAACTACAACATCCATCGCTGGCTCGAGGCCGAGGGCAGTGAGGTCTACCCGGCCGCCATCACGGTCTGGATGGACTACCTGCTGCGCCTGGGGCTGCAGCGCTTCGAGGACTACAGCGGCATCGAGAAGGGCGCGCGCCTCAAGCTCGGCCTCGGTCGGGTGGCCCAGGGCATCTACCGCCTCACGGTCAATCGGCTGCGCCGCGCGATCGGCAACCTGACGGCCGAAGTCCCGAACCAGTTCGAGCTGCGGCGGCTCGCGGCGCCGTACTTCCATAGCCGGCTCGACGGCGGCGAGGGCGACATGCTGGTCGGCAAGGCGCTGTGGGCCTACCACAAGAAGAAGGCCCACATGATCTGCGAGCTGTCGCCGTACTCCTGCATGCCGAACACGATGTCCATCGGCGCGATGGCCGGCGTGCTCGGCAAGTACCCCGAGATCCTCTACGCGCCGCTCGAGATCAAAGGCGACGCCGAGGTCCACGCGTTGTCGCGCTGCCAGATGATCCTCACCGAAGCCAAGAAGCGCGCCCAGCGCGAGTTCGACGATGTGCTGCAGCGCACCGGCCTCACCATCGACGAGGTCCGCGCCTACCTGCACGCGCACCCCGCCATGAAGCGCGCGACCTACAAGGTGCCGCACGACAACACCGCCGCGGGCACCGCGGCCAAGCTCGTCCTGGACGTGGCGCAGAAGATGGGGCGCCGCGTGGCCGCCGCTCGATGAAGCTCGTCGGCGTCGACGTGGGGTCGACCACCGTCAAGGCGGCGGTGGTGGAGGACGGCAAGGTGAGCTGGCAGGACTACCAGCGCCACAACACGCGCCAGGCCGAGAAGGTCGTCGAGTTCCTGGAGCGGATGGAGACGGAGGCGGCTCTCACGCCCGGTCAGGATCGCATTTTCTTCACGGGCTCCGGCGCCGGCTTCATCGCGCCGCTCGTGGGCGGCAAGCTCATCCAGGAAGTGGTGGCGGTGGCCGCCTGCGTCGAGCAGCTGCACCCGGATGTGCGATTCGTGTCCGAGATCGGCGGCGAAGATATGAAGACCATCTTCTTCACCGCCACCGGGACGGGAAAGTCCAAGCAGGTCTACATGCAGTCGGCCTGCAGCGGCGGCACCGGGACCTTCATCGAGAAGACCGCGCGCAAGCTGCAGGTGGCGAGCGA
>JBKKCN010000119.1:0-5082 GCA_046712525.1 Candidatus Rokuibacteriota bacterium | reverse complement strand
TCGACGATGACGAGGCGGATCTTGGCCCCGCCCAGATTGGGCAGGCCTTCGCCCTTGCCAAGAGGCACGTTGATATCGTGGTTCGCGTTGACGATGTCCGTGGCCAGCTTCACCGCGTTGACAGCGTCCACGCCTACCTGGGCGGCGTTGCCGGAGAGCGGGTACATCACTCCGATGACGACTTCCTTGGGCTGGCTGATGACGGGCTGCGAAACGGCCACGAGGCCGATGGCGGTGAGCAGAGCGAGTGCGAGCGCGGTCCGGCGTTTCCGTGTCATTTAAGGGGGACTCCTCCTTGGTGCGCGCATGCTAACACGCCGTCGAACAAGGGTGGCTGGCACCGCGGTTGCTTTACCTGAGCATGGAGGGCACTCCGATGATCAGGATATGGATCGTTCTCGCAATGCTCGTGATCGCCCCAGCCTTTGCGCAGGCCGCGGACCCCGCGACCAGTCAGACGTCTGCGAAGGACGCGCCGGGCAGCACCGGAGGCAGCCGCGATGGCAGCGCCGTCCAGCACGGCGCCCAGCCGAACGCGGGGGAGGTGCGGCCGGGCAACCGTGACGGCGACTCGCCCTCGGCCTCGGCGGGAACCGTCGTGAAGCGTCAGGTGGACCGGCGCATCTTGGGCCTGCCCGTGAACGCCTTCATGGTTATCGGAGCCGCGATCATCGCGATCGTCGTGGTGGCGGGGCTCGTTGTCCCCACTCGCCGGCGAGCGCGAGCCCGCGGTAACGGAACGTACGACCGGTCTTAAGAACGCTGCCAGCGCGCGACTTTATCCCCGGCTTCCCTGATCAGGGAGCCGGGGCCCCGCGTCCCGACCCGAATTCATCCATTCGGCCAGTAATCATCCATACGCGTCGTCCCCGAAATAGCACGATGTTGCGTAAACACTCATCAGCATGTCGTTATCAGGTATTGGCGTGTCGATTGCTGTTACAAGGCAACGAAACCTCGGTCCGAGAAAGGCAAACCAGTCGTGAGGCTGGGACGCAAAGCCACGGGTCAGGAATAACTCCTGATAGCCGGGTTACCGAAGACAGAGGGGCGGCACGTGCCGGCCCCCACCGAGACGAAGGGGGACGGCTGTGTCGACTTCAATGTTGGACGACGTCCGGATTCTGCTCGTCGACGACGAGCCCGAGATGCTCGATCTGCTGGATCAGTTCCTTCGAGATTGCGGTGCGCAGGTCACTGTCGTGCACTCGGCGCGCGCGGCTCTCGCTGCCATCGTGGCCGATGCGCCCGACGTTCTCATTTCCGACATCGGCATGCCCGGCGAGGACGGCTACTGGCTGATCCGCGCCGTGCGCGCGTTGCCGCGCGACGGGGGCGGCGCCGTGGCTGCCATCGCCATGACAGGCGACGTCGTCACCAACTCACTGGGAACCATCTTTCACGCGGGGTTCGACGAGCTGCGCGCCAAGCCGTTCGATCTCGACGACCACGCCGATCTCGAGGCGCGCCTGGCTGCCGCCGACACTCGATGTCGAACATGACAGGCGGCGGGCTCAGCGCCCGCGCGTCTGCATGGCCGCCAGCGAGTCCTGCACGGAGGGACGCTTGCCGGCTTCCACATCCGCCCGGCGCACGCGGTGGAACGACGTGAGCACGCTGTTCGCGCTCGCGAGCTCTTCCACGCGAGCGGTGTACTCGGCCAGGCGCGGGCCCGGGATCGCATAGAGAGCCTTGTCGGCGGTGAGCACGTCGAGATAGGCGCGCGCCCCGCAGCAGCCGAGGCTCAGCGCCGCCCGCCCCGTGTTCTTCGCCTGCGGCACCACCGCGCACGCGGGCCGTCCCATCGCCGGTGGCAGACCGTGCTCGAGTGACTGCGAGGCCTCGGACAGGATCAGGCTCTGGTCGGCTCGCACGAGCAGCAGCACCACGTCCGGGGGCAGCGGCGTGGCGGCGAGCGGCGCGTACACGACGGCGCGCGGGCGCGTGGCGAGCACGGGGATCATGGCGAGGTCGTCGGCGTTCACGTACTTGAGGTCGGCGAAGACCTTCAGAGCATCCCGGCGGTCCGCCTCGTGGGCGGCGGTCGTGTCGAGGGTGTGGGTGAAGGTCCCGATCGCGCACGATTAGTGGTCGCGCGCCTCCGTCGCGAAAGCGCCCTTGCCGGCCTCCTGCCAGAAGAAGCAGCCCGCCGGCGCCGCTCCGGTCCATCGGCGAACCTCCGCGGGCACGCTGTCGGCCAGGCAGACTGCGACCGGAGGATCGGCGAGGGTGAGGGATCGCGTGAGACGCGCGGCGAGATCGGCGTAGTCGGGCATCGAGTGTCCTTTCCGTGGTGGGAGTGTCAGGCGATGTCGAACGTGAGTCGCGAATGCGCGTCGCGCAACGCGTGCTCGACGCGCTCCGGCGTGTCGGCGCGCGCGAAGATGAAGCCGAGATACTGCCAGCCCTCGGGGAGCGGCACGACCTCCTGACCGATGTGCGCGGTGATGGCAACCTCCTCGACGTCCTTGACGGCAGTCGCCGCCGCCTGTCCGTCGACGGCGCGCAGGCGGCCGCCGCGCGGGATGGGAATCATCATCACTCCCGCCGGCCGTCGCTCGCGCTCGAGCGTGTCGATGGGCCAGTCGAGCGCGTGGCGCAGGATGATCTCCTCCAGGCTGAGGCCGGTGCCGAAGCGCAGCGTCCGCGAGCAGAGGCCGCCGATGGAGCGCGGCGCCACCTCGATGATCCACGGCCCGTCGTCGTTGATCCGCAGCTCGGCGTGCACCGGCCCCTCCGTGAGGCCCAGCGCTCCGCACGCGCGCGCCGTCACTTCGCGCACGCGCTCCTGCACGGCGGCGGGCAGGCGCGACGGGGTCACGTAGATCGTCTCCTCGAAGTAGGGGCCGTTGAGGGGATCGGGCTTGTCGAAGAGCGCCAGCGTGTGCAGCGTGCCCCGCACGAGCAGGCCCTCGAGCGCGATCTCCAATCCCTCCACGAACGCTTCTGCGAGCAGGAACTGGGCGGCGTCTCCGGCCACGGCGACGTCGTCGCGCTGCAGGAGGGCGGCGATGCGCTTGAAGGCGGCCATGAACTGGTCGGCGTTGTTGACACGGATCACGCCGCGGCTCGCGGAGAGCGCGAGCGGCTTGAGCACGCAGGGAAAGGAGACGCGGCGCGAGGCGAGCAGGAGATCGTCGGCGATGGCGATGCGGCGAAAGCGCGGCACGGGGACACCGGCGGCGGCCAGGCACTGGCGCATCTGGAACTTGTCGCGAGCCGCCGTCACCGCCGCCAGGGGGTTGGACTTGAGGCCGAGGCGCTCCGCGATGGCGGCGGCGGCCGCCGTCGTCGCGTCGTCGACACCGACCACGGCGGCGACAGGCCGCGTGGCGCTCCAGGCTGCCACGGCGGCGGCGGCACCGTCGGGGTCGGCGAAGTCGAGGGTCATGAGCGTGTCGGGCGTGAGCGCTTCGAGCGTGCTGGGACGTTCGGAGGCGCAGACGAGATCGACGCCGAGCGTGCGCGCGGCGTCGATGAAGGCTTCTGTGCGATACGTCCGCGTCGGCAGCAGGAGGAGGAGCCGGTCCATCCCGCCCACGTCGCGGAGAGAGGTTTAGCCCTTGCCGGCGGCGTAGTAGGGGTTGGAGCCCGATGCGTGGTCGGTCGTGTCCAGGACCTCCGTGATCTCGGGCAGCTCTTCCTTGATGAGGCGCTCGATGCCCGACTTCAGCGTCACGTCCGCCGCGCCGCAGCCCTGGCAGCCGCCGCCCATCTGCAGATAGACACGGCTCTCCTGCACGTCGATGAGCTCGACGTAGCCGCCGTGGCCCGCCACCGCGGGGTTGATCATCGTCTCGATCAGCTCCTGCACGCGCGTCTTGAGGTCGGGGGTCTTGGTATCCGGCGTCTGGTCGCTCATGGCGTCACCTCTCAGAGGCCTACTGTACCCGCAATCGCTGGTTCTTCCAAGGAGAGGGCCACCTGGCCCTCCGTCGGCTCCGCTCAGCAGAACCACGGCTCCGTGAGCCGGGGCGGGCGCGGCCCGTCGGCAGCGAGTTGGGCCGCCGCGGCCCCCGCCCCCCCCGCTCCCCCCGCCGCATTAGCCCGTGCCCACACCGGGTCGAAGGTCACGGCCGGATCTTCCCGGGTTTCCGCCGCCCGGGTTACGCACGCCATTACGGCCTCTTGCAGCGCGTCCATCCGGGGATCGGGGTGCTTCCAGCGATAGGAGAACGTCCCCTCCTCGAGCGCGCCCAGGTACGGGCGCATCGCGGCGCTGTCGACGAGCAGCGAGCCGGGCGGGACGAGGAGCCGGAGCGCATACTGGACAGGCTCGACGTGGTCGATCAGCCCCTCCGCCTCGATGAAATCGAGCATCTCCCGATAGTCGGTCAGAGTGGTCCACGGCGTGAACGCGACCCACGTCGGCCGGAAGGCGATGCCCGCCCCGCGCGCCGCCTGGATCGCCCGGACGATATCGGCCCGCGTATGGCCTTTGTCGAGGTGCTCGAGGACCACCTCGCTCAGCGACTCCGCGGCGGAGACGACGAAGATGCCTCCGCAGGCCCCGAGGTCCTTCAGGAGCTCCCGATGGGCGATCAGGTGCTCGATCTTCGCGGTGAAGTCGAAGGTGAGCGCCGGCATCTCCGTGTGGAGCTCGCGCGCCAGCCGGAGCGCATGCGTGGGCCCGTTCAGAAAGTCGGGGTCGCCGAAGGTGATGTGAGTGGCACCCGCTGCCACCTGTTGCCGGATGTCCGCGAGGACGACGTCGCGCGGCACCGCGAAGAATCGGCCACCGTATACCGGCGGGATCGGGCAGTGCCGGCAGAGGTGCCGGCAGCCGCGGCTCGCCTCGACGTACCCGGCCGGATCTTGCCGGCCGCCGCGCTCGATCTTCACGTACGTCTGAAGGGCAGGGAGCTGCGCGCGGCTCGGGACGGGAAAATCGAGGCGCCGCAGGTAGGGCCCGGCCGCTTGCGCCTTTGTCCTCACCGAGCTCGGTGTGGCCGCGCCGGTCTCGAGCGCGGTTGCCAACTCGCCGAGCGGGCCTTCAACCTCGCCGCCGATCACGCTGTCGGCGCCATGGCCGAGGAGATACTCGGCATTGAGGCTCGCGTACAGGCCGTAGACGCACAGGTG
>JBKKCN010000118.1:0-4967 GCA_046712525.1 Candidatus Rokuibacteriota bacterium | reverse complement strand
GCTACGCGGAGCCCCGAGCGCATCTCGAATTCTTCCTGGACCAGCAGCGACGCGTTCGCGATGCGTGCCATCTTGCCGCAGTAGTAGCAGTGCAGGAAGGCGGGTTCGCGCATCACGAAGGTGCTGTCGCACTTGGTGCAGCGGGTGGCGGAGGCATCGAGGAAGCGGCGGGAAGCATGCTGGAGCATCCGCTCTGGCGTGAACGGGATCACCCGCGGCCCGGGCAAGGGCCCCGGCGCGGGGCGTCGCTTCAGTTTCGTGGCCTTCATCGCTCACGCATTGTACTGAACCCGCTTTGGAAGGCAAACGTTCGAATGGGGCGCTCCCGACCTGCCCAGTGGATGTGCAATGGTAGGATCGACCCCATGACCGAAAGCGAGGCGCCCCGCAGCGCCAACTTCATCCGCACGGTGGTGGCGGAGGACACCAGGAGCGGCCGCTGGGACGGCCGCGTGGTCACGCGCTTTCCCCCCGAGCCGAACGGCTATCTCCATATCGGCCACGCCAAGTCGATCTGCCTGAACTTCGGCCTCGCGGGTGAGTTCGGCGGCCGCTGCCATCTCCGCTTCGACGACACCAACCCGACCAAGGAGAGCCAGGAGTACGTCGACTCCATCCTGGGCGACGTGCGCTGGCTCGGCTTCGACTGGGGCGAGCACCTGTACCACGCCTCCGATTACTTCGAGCAGCTCTACGACTGGGCCGCGCAGCTCATCAAGGC
The DNA here is from genome assembly GCA_046712525.1 of Candidatus Rokuibacteriota bacterium. Lineage (GTDB taxonomy): Bacteria > Methylomirabilota > Methylomirabilia > Rokubacteriales > CSP1-6 > JBBDXO01. The sequence continues at coordinate 4,246 of JBKKCN010000118.1, read as the reverse complement.
GGGCAAGGCCTACGTGGACGATCTGACCGCCGAGCAGATGCACGAGTATCGCGGCACCCTCACCGAGCCCGGGCGCGAGAGCCCGCATCGCGGTCGCTCGGTGGGGGAGAACCTCGACCTCTTCGCGCGCATGCGGGCGGGAGAGTTCCCCGACGGCAGCAAGACATTACGGGCGAAGATCGACATGGCCGCCGGCAACCTGAACCTGCGCGATCCCGTCATGTACCGCATCCGCCGCACCCCGCACCAGCGTACCGGCGACCGCTGGTGCATCTATCCCATCTACGACTGGGCGCACGGGCAGAGCGACTCCATCGAGCGCGTCACGCACTCGATCTGCACGCTCGAGTACGAGGACCACCGCCCGCTCTACGACTGGTACCTCGACGCCCTCGGCATCTATCACCCCCAGCAGATCGAGTTCGCGCGGCTCAACCTCAGCCACACCGTGATGAGCAAGCGCAAGCTGCGCCAGCTCGTGGAGGACGGCCTCGTGAGCGGCTGGGACGATCCCCGCATGCCCACCCTCGCCGGACTGCGGCGGCGCGGCTACACCCCGGAGTCGATCCGCGATTTCTGCGAGCGTATCGGGGTGTCCAAGGCCGACAGCATGGTGGACATGGCCTTCCTCGAGCACTGCGTGCGCAACGACCTGAACCGCCGGGCGCCCCGTGTGATGGCGGTCCTGCGCCCCCTGCGTCTGGTCATCGAGAACTATCCCGAGGGCAAGACGGAGGAGATGGAGGCCGTCAACAATCCGGAGGACGCCGCCGCGGGCACGCGCCGCGTGCCGTTTTCGCGCGTGCTCTACATCGAGCAGGACGACTTCCGCGAGGTGCCGCCGAAGAAGTACTTCCGTCTCTCCCCGGGCACCGAGGTGCGCCTCCGCTACGCGTACTTCGTGCGCTGCACGTCCGTCGTCAAGGACGACGAGGGTGAGGTGGTGGAGGTGCGCTGCACGTACGACCCCGCCACGCAGGGGGGCGAGGCGCCGGACGGCCGCCGCGTGAAGTCCACCATCCACTGGGCGTCGGCGGCGCACGCGCTCGACGCGGAAGCGCGGCTCTACGAATCGCTCTTCGCCAAGCCCCGTCCCGACGCCGATGACGACTGGATGAGCGCGCTCAACCCGGCCTCGCTGCAGGTGCTCACAGGGTGCAAGGTGGAGCCTTCGCTGGCGACGGCGGCGCCGGGCGCGCGCGTGCAGTTCGAGCGGAACGGGTACTTCTGCGTGGATCCTGATTCCTCCCGCGCGCGGCTCGTCTTCAACCGCACGGTGGGGCTGCGCGACACGTGGGCCAAGATCGAGAGCAAGACCGAGGGCGCATAGCCCGGCCATGTCCGCCGCTCGTGTCGTCGGCCTCGAATGTCTCCGCTGTTCCGCGCTGTTCGAAGGTTCCGCGATCTTCACCGGCTGTCCGCGATGTCGCGAGCGCGGCGTGGCCGCCAGCCTGAGCGTGAAGCTCGATCTCAGCGCGCTCCACGGGCTCACGCCGGAGGCGCTGCCCGCGACGCCGCGTAGCCTGTGGCGCTATCGCGCGCTCATGCCCGTCACCGCCGAGCCCGTCTCGCTCGGGGAGGGCGCCACGCCGCTCATCCATCTCGATCGCCTCGGCCGGCGTCTGGGCTTTCCGCGGCTGTACGCCAAGGACGAAAGCCAGAACCCGACGTGGTCGTACAAGGACCGCCTGTGCTCGGTGGCGGTCACGCACGCCGTGCAAACAGGCGCGCGCGTGATCACGATCTCGTCCACCGGCAACCACGGCGCCTCCACCGCCGCTTACGCGGCGCGCGCCGGCCTGCCGTGCGTGATCTTCACCCTCGCCTCCGTGCCCGACACGATGAAGACGCTCATGCAGGCGTACGGGGCGGCGGTGGTGGCGTGCGCGACGTCGGAGGCACGCTGGGCGCTGATGCGGCAGGGCATCGAGCGCTTCGGCTGGTATCCCACCAGTGGCTTCCAGGCGCCGCCGGTGGGCTCCAACCCGTACGGCGTGGACGGCTACAAGACGATTGCCTACGAGATTGCCGAGGATCTGGGGTGGATGGCGCCCGACGTCGTCATCGTCCCCAGCGCCTACAGCGACGGGCTCTTCGGTGTCTGGAAGGGCTTCTCGGAGATGCAGGCGCTCGGGTTCGTCAAGACCGCGCCGCGGATGATCGCGGCAGAGCCCTTCGGTCCGCTTGCGCACGCCATCGACGCCCGGCTCGACGCGCCCGAAGTCGTGGAAGGCGGCTCGTCGGTCGCCTTCTCCATCGCGTCGCGGTACGGGACGTACCAGGGCCTCGCCGCCCTCAAGCAGTCGGGGGGCATGGGCGTGCGCATCACCGACGAAGGCGTGTTCGAAGCGCAGCGGGCGCTCGCGCGCGAGGAAGGTGTCTTCGCGGAGCCGTCCTCGGCGGCGGCGCTCGCCGCCCTCATGCAGCTGCGCGCGCAGAAAGCGATCGACCCCGAGCAGACGATCGTCATCGTGTCGACCTCCAGCGGATTGAAAGATTTCGCGGCCAGCCGCACGTGGATGTCGCCCGTCCCCGACGCGCCCGCCGATTTCGACGGCCTGCTCCACGTCTTGCGTGACCACTATGGACTTGCGCTGGACCGCTAGCCTCGGCCTCGCGCTCATGCACCACGACACCGCCACGCACGCGGCGGCGTGGGCGCGCGCCGCCGAGCGCGCGGGTCTCGGCAGCGTGTGGATCATCGAGGACTACTTTCACCCCGGCGCCTTCGCGCTCGCGGGCGCGGCGGGCGCCGTCACCGACCGGATCACGATCGGCCTCGGCGTCGTGAACCCGTACACGCGGCACCCGGCGCTGCTCGCGATGGAGACGGCGGCGCTAGCCGGCATCGCGCCGGGGCGGGTCGTTCTCGGTCTCGGCAGCAGCAATCGCCGGTGGATCGAGGAGCAGATGGCGATCCCGTTCAAGACGCCGCTCAACGCCGTGCGCGAGGGCGTCGAGATCGTGCGGCGCCTGCTCGGCGGCGAGCGAGTAACGTTCAAGGGCGACTCCTTCTCCCTCGACGGCGTCGCCCTCGAAGCCGTGCCCAAGCAGGCGGTGCCGATCTTCCTCGGCGTCAAAGGGCCGAAGGCGCTCGCGATGGCGGCGGAGATCGCGGATGGCGTCCACTGCTCGGTGCTCGCGTCCGCCGCGCACGTCCATCGGGTGCGGAAGACGACAGGCGGGCGCGGCGCGGTGATCTCGTACGTGGTGGTGGCGGTGGACGCCGACGGCGGGCGGGCGCGGCAGGCGGTGAAGCCGGTGCTCGCGCGCTATCTCGGGGTGCTCCACGGTCAGTCCATCCTCGAGGACGCGGGACTGGGGCCGGCACGCACGCAGCCGTTCAAGGACGCGTTGCTGCGCGGCGCGAGCGCGGCGTCGCTGGTCACCGATGAGATGGTGGAGACGCTGGCGGTGGCGGGGACGCCCGACGAGTGCCGCCGGGGCCTGCGCCGCTTCGCGGAGGCCGGGCTCGACACCGCGGTGGCCGTGATTCCCGGAGAACTGGACATGACGGAGCAGATTGCACGCGTCGGCGAGCTGTCGGCGGCGTGGAAGGAGATGAGATGGCCGCGGTGAAGTTCGGCGTGCATATCCCGACGTGCATCGAGGGCATGATGTATCCCGTTCCCTTCGCGAAGCCCTCGGACATCCTGCCCACCGCGCTGCTGTGCGAGCGTCTCGGCTACGACTCGGTGTGGGGCAACGATCACATGACGACCCAGCGGTACGTGCAGAGGGAGTTTCCGCAGCCGCCGAACTTCTACGAGCCGTTGATCACGTTCAGCTACGTGGCGGCGCGCACGACGACGCTCCGCGTGGCCACCGGCATCATCGTGCTGCCCATGCGCCACATGGCCGTGCTCGCCAAGCAGGTGGCCACCCTCGACCAGCTCTCCGGCGGCCGCGTGATTCTTGGTGTCGGCACCGGCGCCTATCGGGAAGAATACGAGGCGCTCTTCCCCGACGCCAAGGACGTCCATCGCGGGACCATGGTCGACGAGGGCATGAAGGCGCTGCGGCTGCTCTTCACGGAGCGCAAGGCCACCTTCCGGGGGCGATACGTCAGGTTCGAGGAGGTGGAATGCTTCCCCAAGCCCGCGCAGAGCCCGATGCCGATCTACGCGGGCGGCAACCATCCCGAGGTGCGGCGCCGTGCCGGCGAGTACGCGGAAGGGTGGATGCCCGCCGTGCTCGCGCCCGAGGAGATCAAGACCGGTGTGGAGGAGATCCATCGCTTCGCACA
>JBKKCN010000117.1:0-13404 GCA_046712525.1 Candidatus Rokuibacteriota bacterium | reverse complement strand
CGGTGATGGCCTGCACGCCGGTGGCTCCGGCGCCGATGACGGCCACGCGCTTGCCCACGAATGACACGGCATGCTTGGGCCAGAGCCCCGTGTGGTAGGCCTCGCCCTGGAAGTCCTCGACGCCCGGGAGTCGCGGCAGCGTGGGGGCGGAGAGCGGCCCGACCGCGGTGACGAGATAGCGCGAGCTGTAGCGCGCCCCGTCTTCCAACGCGATGTCCCACGCGCGGTGGTCCTCGTCCCAGGTTGCGGTCTTCACCCGGCTTCGGAACTGGATGTCCCGGCGCAGGTCGAACTTGTCGGCGATGTAATTGAGGTAGCGCTCGGTCTCCGGCTGGGGCGCGAAGTGCTCGGTCCAGTCCCACTCGTCGAGCAGTTCCTGGCTGAACGAGTAGCCGTAGGAGTAGCTCTCGGAGTCGAAGCGGCAGCCGGGGTAGCGGTTCCAGTACCAGGTGCCCCCGACGCCGGTGCCCGCCTCGAACACGCGGACCTTCTGCCCGATCTCGCGCAGACGGTAGAGCTGGTAGAGGCCGGAGATCCCGGCGCCGATGATGACCGTGTCGAAGTCCAACTCCGGAGTGGTCTTGGGGTGGGCCTGCTGCTCGGACTGAGTGCGCATTGCCGATATCGTACACTCAGGGTAGCCCGCTTTACGTGCGGATGTCCGCTCAACCCCATGTCCCAGCTACCGCTCTTCGCCCAAGCCAGTGAGACCGTCCTCGTCGACGACGCACGCGGCCGCATCGTGTACACGCCCGACTTCGTGCCGGCGGAGGTCGCCCGCGCCTGGTTCGACGAGGTGCGCGGCGCCGTGGCGTGGGAGGCGCAGCGGCGCCGGATGTACGACCGCGAGGTCGACGTGCCGCGGCTCGTCGGTCACTTCTCACTGGCGCCGGAGGACCCGCACGTGCCGGACGCGATCCGCGCCGGTGCGCGCCAGGTGATCGCGGCCACCGGTGTGGCCTTCACCAGCGTGGGGCTCAACTTCTACCGCGACGGCCGGGACAGCGTGGCCCCGCACAACGACCACCTGGACGAGATCGCCCCCGGGTGTCCCATCGCGCTGCTGTCCCTGGGGGTCACGCGCCGCATGACGATCCGCGCGAAGGCGGCGCCCCGGCGCGTCTTCCATGTCGACCTCGCCGCGGGGAGCCTGCTCCTGATGAGCTACGAGACGCAGCTCCACTACACGCACGGCGTCCCGAAGACGAGCGAGCCCGTCGGTCCGCGCATCAGCCTCGCCTTCCGGGTGAGGCCGGCGGCCGACTAGGGCCGGACGCGGCGCGCCCCGCAGATCGTTACAGCTCGTCGCCCTCGAGCGCCCGGGCCATCAATCGGTGAGATCGAACGTGTGTTTCGGGTCAATGGCGCATGCACTGCCGGCTTGGCCGCGTCGGGAGTCCGGCCACCAAAGTCGAGCGAAGGGCAGCGCGGTCGTCGCCGCATGCGCTGCTCGCTTCGTCGATCTATTGCGGCGGCGTGCAGTGGACTTTCGGCTCCCGGGAGCGGAGGGGTGCGATCAATGAAAGCCATAGTCCGGTCGGCCGTTTTCGCAGTGGGTCTGATTGCTGCGAGCGGAATCATGACGCTCGTGGAGGCTGCGCCGCGCTTCCACGGCACCTACGCATGGACCGGGTTCAGGTCGTGTGTTCTGGCCAACCAGCCCTTCTCGGGGCCGGCCTTTCTGATCCCCGCCGGAGCATTCCTGTCACGCGTGAACTCGTCCGAAAGCGGCACGATCACGTTCGGCCTCGACGGCACGGGCTTCACCGAGGGTCGGGCGAGCCTCATGACGATCACCACCGCGGCTGACCCCGGCCTCACGGCCGGCGCAGGGCTCAGCGTCGCCGAGTTTCGAAACAACGTCACCTTCACCGTCGACCACGTCCACGCGACGATCGACACGGACAGCACCGGTGTGACGGCCAGGACCGTGCTCGGCAGTGGTGCGGGCGGCACCAGCACCGGCATCGGATTGCGAAACCGATTCCAGATCGTTCGCGGCGATACGCTCGTGAGCGCGCCCCAGATGCAGATCAACCCCGAGCGAATCTTCCTACCCTCCGGCGTGACGCTGCACAGGATCTGCACGCCGCATAGCTTCACCGGCACGAGACTGCCCTAGCCACCGGGCGCCGTACGCAAGGGGTTGGCGGTCGCAAACGGCCGCTGCAGTTCGGGCAAATCACGCGCGAGACGGCGCGGCGCGCCGAGCATTCACACTCGTCACCACGCTGACGGTGAGCGCGCGGACGACGCCCTGACCCCGATAGCGGGTCCCAGGCATAGGCGGCGTCACCGACGACCAGGTAGCCTTCCCACACCGCCACGAAACGGCCGGTCGGCAGCGCGGGGTCCTGAACGCCGCTGACCCTATTCAGGCGGGCAACCAGACTAGGAGCACGAAGCCGCGCGGTAGGCCCGCCAGCCGCCGTGCGCCGAGATATCCGGATGCTTGCCTTCGGCAAGATCGCGCGGATACAGGATGCCGTTGACCACACTCCCATCGGCGAGACGCACGGGCCCGCAGTAGAGACCCGGCGGCTCGCCCGCCTCGACACGCCGCCGTACGGCGTCAGGCATTTCGTAGAGCTCGCCAGCGATGGCCACCCCGCCTGCCTGGACCTCGTACATGCCGGGATGGCGGTCACCGATCGAGTGGAGGCGGTAGCAGGGCGCCGTCCATGCCTCGCCCAGGAACTCGGCGCCCGCCAGGTTCTCGTGGAGGGCCAGCCCGCGCATCAGGGTGCCGTTCACGAAAAGGATCACGTTCGCTTAGGCCTTCGCGAGCGCTTCGAGGAACCGCCGGGAATCGGAGACCCAGCCGAAGATCGCGCCCTGGGACTTCACCATCGCGAGCGCCGCCTCGTGGAGCTTGGAGAAGTAGGAGGCCACGCAGTCCTCGAGGACGAGGCAGTCGTAGCCCCGGTCATTCGCCTCGCGCACGCTGGTGCTGACGCACACCTCGGTCGTCACCCCGCAGACGACGAGCTGCGCGATGCGGCGGTGGCCGAGGATCGCGTGAAAATCGGTCGCGTAGAAGGCGCCCTTACCCGGCTTGTCGATCACGGGCTCACCCGGCGCCGGGTACAGCTCCTTGACGATGTCGTGCCCGGGCTCGCCACGAACCAGGATTCGGCCCATCGGGCCCTGATCGCCGATTCCAGCCTTCAGCCGGCCGCGCGCTTTTTTCGTCGGCGGGCAGTCCGTGAGGTCGGGCCGGTGGCCCTCGCGCGTGTGAATGACGAACAGGCTGGCCGCGCGGGCGGCCGCGAGGACCAGCGCGGACGGCGCGACGGCGCGGCGCAGGAGGGAGACGTCGTTGCCCAAGGCCTCCCCGAAGCCACCGGGGTCGACGAAGTCGCGCTGGAAGTCGATCATGACGACCGCGGTCGTCCGCGCGTCGAACTCGAACTCGTACGGCTCGGCGCTCACCTTCGCCACGGTCCGCCTCCTCGCCCGGTGGTTCTCAGGGCGATCGTCCCGCGCTGGCCGTCGCGGATGAGAGAATTGCCGCCGATCGCGATCAGCACGGCCTTGTCGGGGGTCATGCGCGCTCGTCCGCAACGCCGCGGTCGGCCGCCAGGGCTCGCAGGGCGGCCGCAAAGCAGCCAAGCGGGGCGCGCGCAACGCCGGCCCCGATCTGGCCGATCCCCGGCTCACGGTGAGCGATGCCGGTGTTGATCACCGGCGCCACGCCGCTCTCGACGACGCGACGGAGGTCGATCCCGGTCGGCGTGCCCACAAAGCCGAGGGAGGGGATCGTGTACTCAGGGTTCCGCGCGAGCGTGATGTCGTACATCGCGCGCGTGTAGCCGACGGCGTCGGCCGCCGTGCCGCCGACGAAGCGCACGATCGCCGGTGCCCCCGCCATGGCGAAGCCTCCGATGCCGGCTGTCTCCGTGATCGCGCTGTCACCGAGGTCGGGGTTGGCGTCGGCCGGGCCGTAGCCGGGGAAGTAGAGGCCGTCGATCACGGGGGCCGGAGCGGTGAACCATCGCGGGCCCGTCCCGCTCACGCGAATTCCAAACTCGACCCCGTTCCGCGCCATCGCCGTCACCACGGTCGATCCGTTCACGCCGTGCGCAGCGTCGAGGGCGGCCTTGCAGGCGGCCATGGACAGGTTCAGGAAGAAGTGGTCGTTGCCGAGGAGAAAGTCGAGGACCGCCGAGGCCGTGGGTCCGTCGACGGTCCGCGCCAGCGCGGGGGCGATGGCCCGCGTGAAGAGCGCGGTCGCGGCCACGTTCCGGTTGTGGCACTCGTCTCCCATCTGGAGGGCCTGGGCCGTGAGGCGCTTGAGGTCGACGGGTCCGTCCTCACCCAGCACGCGGGCGAGCGCGGGGCCGAGCGTCGTCGCCATCCACCGGAGGCGGTCGAGAACGGGTGCGTCGTAGGCCCCGAACCGGAGCGCACGGCCGAGCCCCTCGTTGAGGGTCGCGAACGCGCGGTTTCCGTTGGTCGCGTTCTCGACGACGACCACCGGCATCGAGGGCGAGACGATACCCGCCATGGGCCCGACCGCGCCGTGCTCGTGGCACGGCGCGAACGTGATGGCGCCGGAGTCGACGAGTGCACGGGCCGTGTCGGGGCTCGTCGCCCATCCCTCGAAGAGGAGGGCGCCGATCACCGCCCCTCGGACGGGCCCGCACATTCGTGGCCAATCGATCGGTGGCCCCGCGTGCAGGAGCGTGCGGTCGGCGAGCGCGGGAATCGCCTCACGAGCCGGCCGAACGTCGACGAGCATGGGGCGCGATCGAAAAATCCGGGCCATGGCGGTCTCGTTGGCTGCCGCCACGCGCGCGCCCACCGGGTCGTCGGGATCATCCTCGAGGCGCGCCACGAGCAGGCCGAGCTCGCGGTCGCCACCTGCAGGGAGTCGCCAGGCGAGCTGCGTGACCGTTGCGCTGTGGGCGCGTGGCGGCTCGGCGAACGCCGCGAGCCCCACGTTGATCGCATGGACGCCCTCGCGAAAGATACCGGTGGACACGTGGCGCGCGCTCACGGCCGCGCGCTCAGGTCCGGCCGCCGACGTCGCGCGCCGCGAGGATCGCGAGGCGAGCTGCGCGGGCGTTGCTGGGCGCCAGCAGCACGCCTGCGGCGGACAGCCGAGCCTCCTGATCCGGGAGACCCTGGGGATCGCCGGGGGTCCCGCAGATCGAGCCGATGACGATCAGCTCACGCTTCGCCCGAGCCGCCGATGTTCGCGCCGCCTCGATCACGGGTGAGAGCTCACCGGCGGGATCGGGGTGGCTTCCGTAGCCAAGGACGACGTCGAGAAGAACGATCGCCGTCGCCGGGTCCGCCGCGGCCGCCGCGATCCGCTCGTTACGGAGCCGGAAATCGATCATCGGGTGAGGTCGGCCGACCGTGAACTCGTTGTCGCCGAGGTCGAGCAGCGAGTGGACGCGACGAGACTCCGCATCCGGGAGCGCTTCCTTCAGAAGCAGGGCAGCCTCGTACGCGAGCGTGCCGCCACTGTAGAGCCCGCGGATTGCGCGTTGGCTCGGCGCCAGACGTGCCGTCTGGGCGAGGACGGCCTTGACGAGATCACCCTCGTCCTCGGTCGCGATGCCGCCCCCGGATGCGTGACCGGCGCGCTTCACCGCCAGGACCGCCGCGTCCTCCAGCGTCGCCGCCGGCGTCGCACCGGAAGCGACGATGACGGCGGGATCGCCGCCCAGGAAGCAGACGACGATTGGCTTCCTGGCTGTCCGAGCGTGCTCCAGCACACGTTGGCTGACCAACGGCGACGGCGGTTTCGAGATCAGCACGATGACGGCGGTGCCGGCGTCTTCCGCGAGCCGATCGAGCGCGGCGAGCATCATGAGCCCACCGATCCGCTCGTCGAGGTCGCGCCCTCCCACTCCGATCGCTTGCGAGATCCCCGCGCCGAGCCGGTCGATCAGGCAGACAACCTGCTGCAGCCCCGTGCCTGAAGCACCGATGAGGCCGATCCGCCCCCGGCGGACCGCGTTCGCGAAGCCGAGTGGCACGCCGTCGAGGATGGCGGTGCCGCAGTCCGGGCCCATGACCAGCAGGCGCTTGCGGATGGCGAGGCGCTTGAGCTCCAGCTCGTCGGCGACCGACACGTTGTCGCTGAAGAGGAAGACGTGAAGGCCACGCTTGAGCGCCTTGAGCGCCTCCGCCGTCGCGTAGGGCCCAGGTGTCGAGACCAGAGCGAGGTTGGCCGCGGGGTCTTCGGCCACCGCCTGCGCGATGGTCGCCGGAGCCGTGCGGGCGGACGAACCCACGGCAGCCTCGGTCGCGGTCGTGAGGAGGACGGTGGCGCGCGCGAGGGCCGCCTCGGCAGCGGTCGTGTCGTCGCCCGCAACCGCCACGATGAGGTCGCTGGGCCGGGCGGCCGCCGCGGCCTCGTCGAGCAGACCCGCCGACTTCAGCACGTCGCGGTTGGCCGGAGTGGCGACGAGGACGGCCGCCCTCTGCACGCCGGGAAGTCGCTCGACGGCCGCGGCCACCCGCATCAGCTCGACGGAATCCCGGTACGTGTCGCGGAGGATCCGCGAGCGGACGACTGTCACCGCCATGTCATCGCCGGTCTCCACCGCGGAACGAAACTATGCCGCTCGCGCCGAGTCGTCAAGGCGCTCCTTGACCGTCGACTTACAAGCGGCGATTGCGCTCGTCGCGGCCGGGCTTGGTATCAGCGCTGTCCCGACGGCCGTCCAGGGATTCAAACGGAAGGGCGTCGTCTATCGGCCGCTTCGACCGCACACGTTGAGAATCGAGATGGAGCTGGCATGCCGACGCGACGATGATTCGGCGTTGGTGCACCAGTTCAGGCGAATCGCGCGCGAGACGGCGCGGCGCGCCGAGCATTCACACTCATCACCACGCTGAGCGCAGCCGGAAGCACACGATCGGGCCTCTCGAGCCTGGTACTCCGCCGCGGCAGTGCTCCACCGGCTGATGGCCGCCGAACCTCTGCCGTAACGAGCGCCCTACGGTCCGGCCGTGGCCGCCGGTTCACCGAGCGAGAGCATCAGGCGATTGGCCCAGTTGAAGAAGGCGGCGGCGTGAATGACGTCGGCGATCGCCAGATCATCGAGCCCGGAGCGACGCAGGCGGCCGACGTGCTCCGGTCCGAACACGCTTGGCGTCGCGGTCAGCGCCACCGAGGCGGCGACGATGGCATTCCAGCGTTCTCCGAGGTCGGCGGTAATGCCGGCGTCGAGCAGGCGCTGAACGTCGGCCTCGCGCTTGGAGTAGGTCGCGGCGTGGCGCGCGTGCACCGAGGCACAGTAGAGGCAGCCGTTGAAGCGGGACGTCGCGGTGGCGGCCAGCTCGCGCTCGGCCCGCGGCAGGCCGGCGTCGAGGTTGTAGAAGATGTCCTTATCTGTTCGCGTCCTGGCCTCCAGCGCGTCCGGGTCGCGGGCGAGGAGGCGGAAGTACGGCGATTTCACGCGCGCGGCGTCCACGAGACTCGCCAGGTGGCGCTCGGTCATCGCATCGACGGCGAGCGGCTCGAGCCAGGGGAGCCAGTCGAGCTGGGCGCGGGTGAAGGCGGTCGGAACCGTGTGTTCCGGTGGCACGAGGACGCTATCCGTCATGTCGGGACCTCGCGCGTCAGCAACAGCCGGCCAGGATGCGCAATCCGGTGACGACGCGGATCTGGAAGGACAGGAAGGCGGCGATCTGGGAGAGCGTCACGATGTCGGTCGTGGACCAGCCGCCATCCAGCAGGGCCTGCAGCGCCGCCGGCGTGGCGTCGCGCGGGTGAAAGACGAGCATGTGCACGTGCTCGAATGCCGCGGCGAGGCGCGGACCAAGCGTCCGGCGGATCGCCGCTCCCACGCGATAGCTCAGGCCGGCAGTGTCTTCGCCACTCAGCGGCCCCTTCGGGTAGCGGCCGTAGGGGCCGTTGGTCCTGGCCTGCGCGATGGCCGCGTCCACCGCTTCCTTCAGCGCCGCCGAGGCGCCGCTCTCGGCGAGGTGCGCGGCGTAGTAGACCCCTATCGCCGTGGCGCCATGCAGGCCAGCGACGAATGCGCCCACCGCAAAACGCTCCTGTGCGGTGACGTTGCCGGGCGCCTCCGGCGCGAACAACGCCCGATAGGTCGCCTGCGCGTGAGCGCGCGCTTGCGGTCTCCGGGCGCGGATCGCGCTCAGGGGAGATCCCGGCGTGATCCCGACCAGCGCATCGAGGACGTCGGTGTCTGTCCCTGGCATCTTCATCGTCCTGTTGGCTCAGTGGTCACGCGACACGCCGGGTTCCCGCCGCATCCCGTCCCCAGCCAAGCGCGGGTGCTAACACCTCGGAGACCAGCTCGATCGATCTGAGGATGAAGGGATGCGGCAGATCGATCGAATGCACCTGCACTGCGACGTCCGTCGCCCGGGCGAGCGCGCTGTCCGTCTGGAGTGAGGCGATCACCCTGTCTGGCGTTCCGAGATGAACATCCATGGTGGCGATCATCCCGTCCAGCGATCCATCGCCGATCGCGCGTCCCAGTCTGGCCATGCGCGCGCGATGCCGCCCCAGCCCGATCTCGGCCAAACGCAGAGCTTCCTTGTTGTCATCGGCAACGAACACGGTGCGGGAGGCGAGGATGCGGGGCTCGCGGCCCTCGGGCAGCGCCGCCAGGTACGTGTCGATCATCGGGTTCTGGATCTCGGCCAGCGACAGGGCGGGAGCGTTGGCCGGCCGGGGCTGCGTGCGCGACAGCATGAGACCGTCCCCCGCTGCGCCAGCGCGCCTGGCTCCATCGACCGAGAACGTCGCCTGCCAGAGGCGCTCGACCAGGCTCGGATTCGCCGGATACAGCTGATCTCCTCCGCCGGGCAACGGCCGCCCCGCCCAGGCGTCGCGCAACACTTGAAGATGTCCGGTGAGCACCGTCGCGCGCTCGGCACTGTTCTGGCCGAACGTCGCGTAGGAAGAAAGGTTGCCCCCGCCTCCGACGCCCACTTCCAGGCGGCCACCACACATCAAATCAAGCACGGCAGCGTCCTCCGCCACCCGGATCGGCAGCTCCAGCGGCAGAGTGACGATCCCCGTCCCGAGGCGGATCCGCGTTGTGTGGGCGGCGACCTGGCCCAGGAAGACGAACGGCGCGGGAAGGCCGCCCTCATCTTCATGGAAATGGTGCTGGGCGATCCACGCCGAATGGAAGCCGCACCGTTCGGCGTGGATGATCTGCGCGGTCGCCAGCCGGTATCGCTCAGCGGGGTCCGCTTGATCGAGAAGGCGCGTGAAGAAACCCAGGCGCTTCGGCAGCGTCGCTTCCGTCATCTGCCGGCCATTATGCATCCGTCGCCCCGGGCGAGCTCGTCAGAGTACTTTGCAGACGATCGCCTTCACCTTCTTCGGTACTGCCTCGCTGCAGTTGACGTCCGCTTCTCTACCGAGACCCTGTGCTGGGCTGAACAGGTGGCGAGGCACCGGTAGCGGGCTTTATCTCGAGCAGGCTCTTATATGATTCCAGCAGCCTGCGGATCGTCGCGTTGTACTGCTCGACTTCGTTCGCGGCGCTATTGAGGGTGCGCGTGTCGTTGGCACGCAGAGACTGGGCATTGGCGCGGTCAAGCACCTTTCCCCATAGCGCGGCCTTCTGTGTCTGGATCGTCGGCAGGACATTGGTGAAGCAGTAGGCGCCCAGGCCGGTGAAGCCGCTGGCGCGTGCGCTGCCAAAGAGTTCAATGGAAGCTTGCTGGATCGCTTTCGACTTCTCCGGCTCCGGGACGGTCGACGCCACGGCCGAAAGATACGCTGCCAGCGTCCTCGCGAGCTCAGGCGCCGCGGGCGCGCGGTCCAGTGCAGACATACACGCAATCTCGACCGCATCGAAATTGAGATTCTCGAGGTACTTCCGTTGCATCTCGGCGAGCTCATGAGCGATCTCGGGACTGCGCGACGGAGTGAGGCCGCCGCCTGCAATAACCGTCGACGTTTTAGCCGCACTGTCCGCCTGGGCTTTCAACGCCTGGATGAGGTCGCGCTGCAGCGTCTCCACCCGCTTACGCGACTCCTCCCGGTCCTGTTTAAGGGATTCAGACGCGCGGGCGCCGGACAGGCAGCGGCTACCTCCGGAAGGGGGTTTTGCACCCACCATTTGGCGGCGATGACCCCGCGATACGGGGGTGGAGGGCGACGATCGCCATCATCGTCAGCGCAAGGCGTCGTTGACTATGCGGTAGAGCGTAGTATCGTCCGAGGGCGGTCCACACCCGGAGAGAACGCGCGTCAATGAACATGGAGGTCGCCGAGTGCGACGATTCGAGCTGGCCCTGCCCCGCAGTGTCGAGGAAGCCGTGCGTGTCCTGAGCGAGCGCGGTCCCGATGCGAAGCTGCTGGCGGGTGGGACCGATCTCCTGCCGCAGATGAAGAACGGCGTCCTCAAGCCCGCCTGCGTCATCGATCTCTCCGGGGTGGCGAGCGTGCGGACGCTGAAATCCGACGCGCGCGGCCTGCGCATTGGCGCCGCCGTCGCCGCGAGGACGCTGGAGCGTGACGCGACGACCCGCGCGACCTACACGTCGCTGGCGGAGAGCGGCGCGCTGGTCGGCTCCGTGCAGGTTCGCAATCTGGCCACCCTCGGCGGCAATCTGTGCAACGCCGCGCCCTCGGCCGACATGGCGCCACCGCTCCTGGCGCTCGATGCCGAGGCGGTCATCGTCGGGCCCAAGGGGGAGCGCCGAGTGCCGTTCACCGACTTCTTCACGGGCGTTCACCGCACGGTCCTCGCGGCCGACGAGATCTTGCTCGAGATCATGGTGCCGGCGCCGGGGCTGCGCAGCGGCGGCAACTATCTGCGCCACACGCCGCGCCGCGAGCTGGACATCGCGGTAGTGGGTGTCGCCTCGCAGCTCACGCTGTCCAATGGCGTGTGCTCGAAGGCCCGTATCGCGCTGGCGGCGGTGGCGCCGGTGCCGTTGCGGGCCCGGGCCGCCGAGCAGGAGCTGGAGGGCAAGCCGGTCACCGCCGAGGCCATCGAGCGAGCGGCCGAGCTTGCCGTCGGCGTCGCCAAGCCCATCAGTGATCAGCGCGGCTCGGCGGACTATCGCCGTCACCTGGTCCGTGTCCTCACTCGTCGCACGCTTCGCACCGCGCTCGCGCGGGCGGGCGCCTGATCCCGGGAGGAACGCTCGTGCCGAAGCAGATCCTCAATTGTGTCGTCAACGGTGAGGCCGTCGAGGTCCTCGTGAAGCCCTACGTCACCCTGCTCGATGCGCTGCGCGAGGACCTGGGCCTGACCGGACCGAAGGAGGGCTGCGGCACGGGCGACTGCGGGGCCTGCACCGTCCATCTCGACGGGCAACCCGTCGCGAGCTGCCTGATGCTGGCCATGCAGGCGCGCGGCCGCGCGGTGCGCACCATCGAAGGGCTCGGCGGCGCCGACGCGCTGCACCCGCTGCAGGAGGCCTTCGTGCGACTGGGCGTGCCACAGTGCGGCTTCTGCATCCCGGGCGTGCTCATGGCCGCCGCTGCCGTGCTGGCGGAGAACCCGCGCCCCTCGCAGGAGGAGATCCGGTACGGCATTGCCGGCAACCTCTGTCGCTGCACGGGCTACACGACGATGCTGGCCGCGATCACCGAAGTGGCGGGCACGCTGTCCGCCAAAGGAGCCTGACGCCATGGCTGTGATGAAGACGACGCGCGAGGTGAAGGGAGTCGGCCTGTCCATCCCGCGTCCGGACGGGCCGGAGAAGGTGACCGGGCAGGTGCAGTACGTCGCCGACATCAAGCCCAAAGGGATGCTGCACGCCAAGCTGCTGCGCAGCCCCCACGCCCACGCCCGCATCGTGAAGATCGACACCACGCGCGCCAAGGCGCTGCCGGGCGTGCGCGCGGTTCTCACCGCCCGCGACATCCCCGAGCTCAAGCGCAAGGCGCCCACGCGCGCGCACGCCGTGCTGGCGATCGATCGGGTGGTGTTCGTCGGTCAGCCGGTGGCGGCCATCGCCGCCGACGAGCTGGCGATCGCCGAGGAAGCGGCCGACCTCATCGAGGTGGAGTACGAGGTGCTGCCGGCCTCCGTGGATCCACTGAAGGCGATGCTGGTGGGGGCGCCGGCGGTGGCCGACGCCGGCACCGAGGCCGACACCAGTGAGGCGCTCGCTCATTCCGGCGTGGCCGTCGCCAAGACGGAGGCGGTGCCGACCAAGGCTGTCAACATCGCGCAGCAGGCCAAGCTCTCCCGCGGCGATCTCGCGAAGGCCTTCGCCGAATCCGACGTCGTGATCGAGAAGACGTACCGGGTGCCGATGGTCCACCAGGGTTACCTCGAGCCGCACGCGGTGCTGGCCCAGTGGGACGGCAACGGGCAGCTCACGCTGTACTCGAGCACGCAGGGCTCGTTCAACACGCGCTCGGAAGTGGCGGACGTCCTGCACATCGAGGAGAACCGGATCAAGGTCATCCCGGTGGAGTGTGGCGGCGGCTTCGGCGGTAAGATCCGCGCGCTGTGCGAGCCGATCACCGCCATCCTCGCGCGCGTCACCAAGCGGCCGGTGCGCTACGTCATGACCCGGCGCGAGGAGCTGGACGCCGGCATGCCGGCGCCCCAGGTCATCATCACGCTGAAGACGGGCGCCAAGCGCGACGGCACGTTGATGGCGCTCGACGGCGAGACGATCATCGAGTCGGGCGCGTACTCCGGTGCCGTGCTCACCATGAGCGCGGTCTTCCTGTCCAGCGTCTACCAGTTTCCGAACTTCGAGGTGCGCGGCTTCGAGGTCCTCACTCACAAGCCGAGCATCGCGGCCTACCGCGCGCCCACGGCGCCGCAAACGTTCTTCGCCATCGACTCGCACATGGAGCTGATGGCCCTCGAGTTGGGGCTGGACCCCGTCGAGTTCCGGCTGCGTCACCTGATGAAGGAAGGCGACCCGATGGCCAACGGCCAGCCGTGGCAGAGCAACGGCGCCAAGCAGGTGCTGCAGCGGCTCGCCGAGCACCCCCTGTGGAAGAACCGCGCCGAATGGAAGGCCAAGAGCGGCAAGGACGGTCGCGGGCTCTGCGGCACCGGGCTGGCGGTCGGTGGCTGGATTCCCGGGCTTCAGCCCACCGGCGCCACCGTGCGCCTGAATCCCGACGGCTCGCTGCAGGTGCTCACCGGCCAGGTCGACATCGCCGGCACGAACATCGCGCTCGCCCAGATTGCCGCCACCGCGTACGGCGTCGACATCGACAAGATCAAGATCACCACCGGCGATACCGACACAGCGCCCATGACCGGGCTCAGCGCGGGCAGCAAGACCATCTACACGGTCGGGACGGCCTGGCGGCAGGGGGCCCAGGACGCGCGCCGGCAGAGGCTGGAGATCGCCGCGAAGGAGATGGAGGCGGCTGGCGACGACCTCGAGATCGAGGACGGGCGTGTGGTTGTGCGCGGCGTGCCTGACAAGGGCGTGACGCTGGCCTCGATCGGCAAGAAGGGCAACCTCTAC
>JBKKCN010000116.1:0-5520 GCA_046712525.1 Candidatus Rokuibacteriota bacterium | reverse complement strand
GAGACGGAGTACGCGGCGAGCGGCACGCCGAACTCGCTCTTGGCGCGCGAGATGATGTCGAGGTACGGCAGCGCCGGCTTCACCATGACGATGTCCGCCCCCTCGTCGATGTCGAGCGCGATCTCGCGCATCGCCTCCTGGGCGTTGGCGGGATCCATCTGGTAGGAGCGACGGTCGCCGAACTGCGGAGTGGAGTTCGCCGCCTCGCGGAAGGGCCCGTAGAAGGTCGACGCGTACTTGGCGGAGTACGCCATGATGGGCGTGTCACCGTAGCTGCTTTCGTCGAGCGCGTCGCGGATGGCGCCCACGCGGCCGTCCATCATGTCGGAAGGCGCCACCATGTCGGCCCCCGCCTCTGCGTGCGACACTGCGGTGCGCGCGATCAGCTCCAGCGTGGGATCGTTGCGCACCACGCCGTCCTCCACCACGCCGCAGTGGCCGTGGCTCGTGTACTCGCACAGGCAGACGTCGGTGATGACGAGGAGGTCCGGCACGCGGTCCTTCACGGCGCGCACCGCCTGCTGCACGATGCCGTCCTCCGCGTAGGCCTCGGAGCCATGCGGGTCCTTGTCCGCCGGCAGACCGAAGAGCAGGATGGCGGGAATGCCCATGCCCGCCGCGTCCTTGGCCTCCTTCACGAGCTCGTCCACGGACAGGTGCGATTGCCCCGGCATGGAGGTGATGGGCTCGCGCACGCCGCGGCCGTGCACGACGAAGAGCGGGTAGACGAAATCGTCGACGGCCAGGCTCGTCTCGCGCGTCATCGCGCGCAGCAGCGCCTTCTCCCGCAGCCGCCGCGGTCGGAACATGGCATGCCCCATCACTCGGTCCTCCTGCCCCGCCGGGCGGCCGGTCGTGGGGATCGTGAGTAATAATCGGCGATCGCGCGCGCGAGGGCCGGGATCGTGTACTCGCGCGGCATGACGTCGGTGGGCAGCCCGTACTCGGCGGCAGTGGCGGCGGTGATGGGCCCGATGGAGGCCACCTTCACGCGTCCCTGCCACGCGCGGCGCTCCTCGTCGCTAAACAGCTCGGCGAAGTTCCGCGCCGTGGACGAGCTGGTGAAGGTCACGGCATCGATGGTGCCCGCCGCCAGCGCCTCCCGCAGCCGCCCTGCCCCGCCCTCCGCCCGCCGCGTGGCGTAGGCGGCCACCTCCGTCACCGCGGCGCCGAGCCGCTTGAGCTCCACCACGAGCACGTCGCGCGTCTGCGCCGCGCGCGGAAGCAGCACGCGATCGGCCGCTCCCACCAGCGGCCGCAGCCGCTCGACGAGACCCTCCGCGCGATACTCGCGCGGCATCACGTGGGGACGCACCCCATGCTCGCCCAGCGCATCCGCCGTCGCGGGCCCGATGGCCGCCACGCGGCGCGCCGCCACCGCGGACCAGGGCACGCCGCGCGCGGAAAGACGGCGGTCGACCATGAGCACGCCGTTGACGCTCGTGAAGACCACCCACGTGAAGGTCTCGATGGCGTCCAGCGCACTGTCGAGCGGCGCCCACGACTCCGGGGGCCCGATCACGATGGTGGGCGCCTCCACCACGCGGGCGCCCGCCGCCTCCAGCAGCTGCGTGAAACGCTGCGCCTGCGCCGCCGCGCGCGTCACCACGATGGTGCGTCCCTCCAGCGGCCGCTCCTGGCCCACGGGGTTGATGCGCGCGCTCATGCGGACCCCCGTGCCGTGGGATGCAGGGCCGTGATGTCAGCCGCGCCCCGCGCGAGCAGGCGCTCCGCCACCGCGAGGCCCAGCGCGACCGCGTCCGCGGGCGCGCCCCGCGTCTGCTCGCGGAGGATGCACCGCCCGTCCTCGCTGGCGACGAGCGCGCTCACGCGCAGGACGTCGCCGGACAGACGGGCATGGGCAGCCATGGGCGTGAGGCAGGAAGCGCCGAGGCGGCCGAGGAAGGCGCGCTCCGCGAGCGCGCACGCGCGGGTGGGGGCATGATCGATCGTCCGTAACAGGCCCGCGGTGCGCGCGTCGTCCGCGCGCCCCTCCACTGCGAGGACGCCCTGTCCCACGGCGGGCACGAACACCTCGGGATCCAGCGCATCCACGTACTCCGCCGTGATCCCGAGGCGCAGCAAGCCAGCCGCCGCCAGCACGATGGCGTCCCCGGCGCCCTCCTGCAGCTTGCGCAGCCGCGTGTCCACGTTGCCGCGCAGGGGTTGCACGTCGAGGTCGGGCCGCAGCGACAGCGCGATGGCGCGCCGTCGTGGGCTGGAGGTGCCCACGACAGCGCCCGGCCGAAGATCGGCGAAACGCCCCGGCCTGCGGGTCACGAGCACGTCCCGCGCGTCCTCGCGCTCGGGAAAGGCGACGAGGGCGAGGCCGGCGGGCAGCAGCGCGGGCAGATCCTTCAGCGAATGCACGGCGAGATCGATGTCGGCCGCGAGCAGCGCCTCCTCGATCTCGCGCACGAAGAGGCCCTTGCCGCCCACGTCGGTGAGGCGCGCATCCACGCGGCGGTCACCCTCCGTATGCATGGACACGATCTCGACCACGCAGCCCGTGCGCTCGAGCCGCGTGGCGACGAAGCGTGCCTGCGCGAGAGCGAGGGCGCTGGCGCGGGTCCCGAGCCGGAGCACGCGGGCCATCAGCCGCGCCGTCCGAGCGCGAAGAGCTCGTGCACCAGCTCCAGCCACGAGCGGCTCGCGCCCGCCCGCGACGACTCGCGCAGCTTCGTGATGGGCGCGTGGAGGATCTTGTTCACGATGCCGCTCGAGAGCGCGTCGATGGCCGCGCGCGTCTCCACCGACGCCTCCGGCAGCCGCGCGAGCGCCTTGCGCACTTCGCCGAGGCGAATCTCCTCCAGCCGCTCGCGCAGCGACACGATGGTGGGGATGACCTCCACGTCGCGCAGCCGCGCCGCGAAGCGCGCCACCTCCCGCTCCACGAGGATCTCCGCCCGTTCCGCCTCGCGCACGCGCTCTCGGATGTTGGCGTCCACCACCTGGCGCAGGGCGTCGATGTCATAGCAATAGACGTCGTCGAGCGTACTCACTCCTGCCTCGACGTTCCGCGGCACCGCAATGTCGATGAAGAAGAGCGGGCGCCCGCGACGCGCCTGCATCACCCGCTGCACCGCGTGCCGCGCCACGATGGGGCTGGTAGCGGCGGTGGACGCGATGACAATGTCCACCGCCGCCATCGCCGTCGCCAGCTCGTCGAAAGGCACCGCGGTGCCCGCGAGCGCGCGCGCCAGCTCCTGCGCCCGCGTCCACGTACGGTTCACCACGTAGATGGGGAAGGCCCCCTGCTCCACGAGGTGACGGGCGGCCAGCTCGCTCATCTTGCCCGCCCCGAGCAGGAGCACCGACTTGCCGGCGAGGGTGGCGAAGATCTTCCGGGCAAGCTCCACCGCCGCGAAGGCCACGGAGACGGCGTGGCGGCCGATGTCCGTGTCGCTGCGGACCTTCTTGGCCACGGTGAAGGCCTGCGTGAAGAGCGTGTGCAGGGCGGGGCCGATCACCTCGCACGCCTGCGCGAGCGCGAAGGCGTCCTTCACCTGCCCGAGGATCTGCGGCTCGCCGATCATCATGGAGTCGAGGCTGGAGGCGACGCGGAAGACGTGGCGAACGGCCTCCTCGTCCTCGTACGTGTAGAGCAGCGGCTCCACGCTGACGGGGTCGAGGCCGCGGTAGCGGCACAGATATCGGAACACGGCCGCGCGCGCCTCGCCCGGCGCCTCCGCCACCCCGTACAGCTCCACGCGGTTGCACGTGGACAGCAGCACCGCCTCGCGCAGCACACCGGTGGCGTGCACGTCCCGGAGCAGCTCGCGCAGCTTGTCATCCTCCACCGCCAGCTGCTCGCGCACCGCCACCGGCGCGTTGCGATGGCTGAGCCCGGCCACGAACACATTCATCACGCGCCGTGCCGGCCCGGCAGGAAGAGCCCCGCTCCGAGTGTGATGATGAGCGCCGCGAAGCCGGCGATGGCGAAGTAGGCCGCGCGGCGGCCGTGCCAGCCCGCGGCGGCGCGCCCGGCGAGAGTGGCGGCGTAGATCACCCACATCACGAGCGAGAAGAATGCGAGCGGATCGAAGGTGAAGACGCTACCCCACGCCGCTCCTGCCCACAGCGCGCCGAGGATGAGACCCGTGGTGAGAAACGGAAAGCCGAGGGCGAGCGTGCGATACGTGAGGCGATCGAGCGTCTCGAGGGCGGGGAGCCGGTAATAGAAGGCGCCCGCGGGGCGGCGGCCCTTGAGCTGCCGTTCCTGCAGCAGGTACATCACGGCGCCGGCGAAGTTGAGCACGAAGGCCGCGATGCCGACGAGGGCGAGCGCCACGTGGACCCAGATCCAGGCGCTGCCGAGCGCGGGCCCGAGCGTCTCCGGGCGCGCCGCCGTCGCCTTGAGGGCGAGGAGCACCGCGATGGGCATGACGAACGCGCCGAGCACGCGCACGCCGTAGTGACGCTCCGCCAGCATCTCGAGGAGGACGATCACCCACACCGCCACCGACACCGCCTCAGGCAGGCTACCCACGGGCGGCCCCCCCACCTCCACCGCACGCGCGATGAGCGACACTGTATGGGTGGCCCACGCGGCCACGATCGCGAGGCCGGCGAGGCGATGCGTCAGCTCCTGGCGCTGGACCAGGTGCGCGAGGGACAGGCCCATCGCGCAGATGTAACCGATGATCGCGGCGTTGAAGAGGGTGCTTTGCATGATCAAAACGTCAACGGTACCGGGAGTTTAACACAACCACATTTCCGATGCGATGAGCGGGATCAGGCCGGGTCGAGCTGAACGAGCGACGGGACGGCCCGCCAGTAACCCTCGCGCACGGCAATGAGATCGAGGTGGGGCGAGCCCCAATCCTCGACGAGCGGCCCTGCGCCATTCCAGCGCACGCGGCGGTCGAGCTCCTTGAGGTAGCCGCGACAGCGCGTGCAGCCGGCGACGGCATAGCCCTCCTCGCGGGGGTTCTGCTCGGGGGCCAGCCGAACGAGATCAGCCGTGGCGTCGGTGCCGCAGAAGGCGCACTGCAGCCGCGCGAAAGGCCAGCGCCCACCGCAGAGGTGACATGCGAGCCGGCGCGCCCCGTTGTCCACGATGTCGGCGAAGCCCGCGGGGCCCCCGCAGAATGGGCAGACGCCCAGCGACCACGCGTCGTCATCCAGATGGCGCCGGCACCCTTCGAAGTACCGCTCGAGCACCGGCCGCAGGCAGGCGTACGTGAGAAAGGCCACGATACCGGACGGCAGCCCACTCACCTGCTCCGCCGTGCCGTCCCCGATGCGCCCGGGCCGCGGCAGCAACGCGGCCACGCCGAGCGCGCCCGCATCCCACGCCTCCGCGAAGCGCTGCAATCCAGCCGCATGCTCCGGCACCACCGGCGCCAGCGCCTCCATGACGTGTCCCACGAGATCCTCGACGTCCGCCGCGCGGACGCGCCACGCGCGAGGGTCGTCGAGCAAGGGCGTGCGGCGCTGCCAGTGTGCCCGGCACGCATCCGCTGACCAATCGAGCACAGCCACGCGCCCCGACGGCCACGCGTCCCATACGTCGAGGAC
>JBKKCN010000115.1:0-7614 GCA_046712525.1 Candidatus Rokuibacteriota bacterium | reverse complement strand
CCACCCTGGCGGGACTGGCCGGCCTCGGCGATCTGGTGCTGACTGCCACGGGCACGCGTTCTCGCAATCGCGCCCTCGGCGTCGCGCTTGCGCGGGGGGAGACGGCGCTCTCCGTGGCCGCGTCCACTCGCATGGTCGCCGAAGGTGTGCCCACGGTCCGCTCGGCGCTCGCGCTCGCGCGCCGCTACTCGGTGAGCCTGCCCATCTGCGTCGAGGTGGGCGCCGTGCTCTTCGAGGGCAAGGCGCCGCCCGAGGCGCTGGGGGCGCTTCTCGGGCGGGCGGCCACGCGCGAGGACGCGCCCGTGGGAGGCCTGCGTGCCTGAGCTGCGCAAGGATCCGGTGGTCGGCCGCTGGGTGATCATCTCCACCGAGCGCGCGCGCCGCCCGTCCGACTTCACCCCGGAGCCCGTGAAGCCGCGCACGCCCAACTGCGTGTTCTGCGCGGGAAACGAGGACAAGACGCCGCCCGAGATCCTCGCCGGCCGTGCGCCCGGACTGCCCGCGAACTCCGCCGGCTGGTCCGTTCGCGTGGTGCCGAACAAGTTCCCCGCGCTACGGATCGAAGGCGACCTCGAGCCCTCGGGTGAGGGCCTCTTCGACCGCATGAACGGGGTGGGCGCGCACGAGGTGGTCATCGAGACCCCGGATCACGACGCCTCCCTGGCCACGATGTCGGAGGAGGCGGTGGCAGAGGTGCTGCTCGCCGTGCGCGAGCGGATGATCGATCTCAAGAAGGACCCCCGCTTCGACTACATCCTCTGCTTCAAGAACCACGGCGAGGCGGCGGGTGCCTCTCTGGAGCATCCCCACTCGCAGCTCATCGCCACCCCCATCATCCCCATCATGGTGACGGAGGAGCTGGCGGGCTCCGCGCAGTACTACGAGATGAAGGAGCGCTGCGTCTGGTGCGACATCGTGCACCAGGAGCGGCGCAGCCGCCGGCGCATCATCACCGAAGTGGACGGCTTCACGGCGCTGGCGCCCTTCGCCCCGCGCTTTCCGTTCGAGACGTGGATTCTGCCCGCGCGGCACAGCTCCGCCTTCGAGGAGGCCGGCGTCGACGAGCTGCGCGGCCTTGCGCGACTGCTCGGCGACTTCCTGCGCCGAATGAACAGGGTGCTCAAAGAGCCGCCCTTCAACTTCATGCTCCATACCGCGCCGCTGCGCGAAGGCCCCCTGGAGTACTTTCACTGGCACCTGGAAGTAATTCCGAAGCTCACGAAGGTGGCGGGCTTCGAGTGGGGCAGCGGGTTCTTCATCAACCCCGTGCCGCCCGAGGACGCGGCGGCGGCGCTGCGCGAGGATGCCCGCTGATGTCCGTGGTAGAATCCGTTCCGCTGGAACGCGGGAATAGCTCAGTGGTAGAGCACGACCTTGCCAAGGTCGGGGTCGCGGGTTCGAATCCCGTTTCCCGCTCCAGCATGATCCTGCCGTAGCCGCCCCCGTTCGCGCCGCCTCCGCCGACATCTGTCCGTGGCTCAAAATCGGTTCTTGACCGGGTGCAGGCGTCCGCCTAGTATGCGGCGGCCCACCTTCGAGGCAACCGTTCGACCTCAGGCGACGATCGTTGGAGCAAAGGAGACCCACTGTGAGAGCACGAGTCGCACTCCGAAGTAAAGCAGGCTTCACCCTCATCGAGTTGCTGGTCGTGATCGCGATCATCGCGGTCCTGATCGGGCTGCTCCTTCCGGCCGTCCAGAAGGTGCGGGAGGCCGCCGCCAGGATGCAGCAGAACCCGCAGCAGGCGGAGCTCGCCGGACAACTCCTTGCCTTCGCCGACGGGTCCGTGCGCGCCGCTCAAAGCCTTTCGTTCGGCCTTGTCGACGCGGCTAAATTGGACTCGCCGCCGACCGACGACGGGCAGCTCCCGCCGGTGAACGGAGAGTCCCTGAGGTTTTTCTGCAGTGCCGATACCGAACTCGTGGGCTTTCACCGGCAGATCGCCGGGCTTCGCGAGAGCCGGCATCTGCCAGCCGTCCACCGCAGGCTGCTGACGGACGTCCAGATCGCTCTGAGCGAAGGACTGCCGGTGATGCAGAAGCTGGGTGACGCACTCCGTAGCCGCGCTGGCAAGGCTGTCGGCCTGTGCACCCCTTCAGACCCCAGCACCAAACCTCGCTGATCAGACGCCGGACGGACGCCCGGCGATGAGCCGGGCGTCGTCCTTGTAATCAGGGCTCCTGGGTCCCTTCCTCGTGCACGTGAGCGTTCGAACCGACGCACGTCGACGCATGAGCGTGTCGCCGTCGGGTCGAGCGGACACGGTGTGATATAAGTATCCGTCCCTTCAGACACGGCGGCGTACCCAAGTGGTTAAGGGAGCGGACTGCAAATCCGTTATGCGCCGGTTCGAATCCGGCCGCCGCCTCCATTTTTCTCCAGGGCTGGAGTTGCGGATACACCGCGTCGCTGGTGTAGCCCAATCGGCAGAGGCAACCGACTTAAAATCGGTCCAGTGGGGGTTCGAATCCCTCCACCAGCACCATTAATTGGACGAAGCGGGGGGCGCGGGTTATCTTACGTCGGTGTTGACCTCGCCGGGCGCTATCGCCTTCCAGATCGGTCCGCTCGTCATCCGCTGGTATGGGATCTTGATGGCGACGGCCATCATCGTGGGCCTGTGGCTCGCCCACCGGCAGGCGAAGAAGGAAGGGTTGCCCGCGGACGATATCGTGAGCGCCGGGCAATGGGCGATCCTCGCCGGGCTCGTGGGCGCGCGCGCCTACGAGGTGATCTTCAACTGGGATTACTACGGCCAGTACCCGTCCAAGATCATCGCGGTGTGGGAAGGCGGGCTCGCCATCCACGGCGGGCTCATCGTGGGCCCACTCGTCGGCGCCTGGCTCGCGCACCGCTGGCGGCTTCCGGTGCTGCGCGCGCTCGACATCGCGGCCCCGTCCATCTGCATCGGGCAGGCGATCGGGCGGTGGGGGAACTTCTTCAACGAAGAGGCATTCGGCAGGCCCACCAACTTGCCGTGGAAGATGTACATCTCGCCCGCGCACCGTCCGCCGGGCTACGCCGAGTACGACTTCTTCCATCCCACCTTCCTCTACGAGTCGCTGTGGGATTTCGCCGTCTTCATGGCGCTCGTGACGTGGCTCCGGCCTCAACTCCGCGACCGGCCGGGGGCGCTCTTCTTCTGCTACGTGGCGCTCTACTCGGTCGGGCGCTTCTTCATCGAGGCGATCCGGCTCGACAGCTTCTGGATCGGCCCCTTCCGCGTGCCGCAGCTGGCGAGCCTCGCCGGGCTCGTGGTGGCGGCGATCGGCCTCGCCTGGACGCGCCGGCGGGCGGCGCTCGCCGCCGGCTGAGCGGCGGAGTAGTGACCGATGCACGTCGAGCGCGTGGGGCCGTATCTCTGGCGCATTCCCCCTGACGCCAAGCCCGGCATGCGGGTGCCGGGCCTCGTCGTCGCCGACGAGCCGCTCATGGCGCATCTGCGCAACGAGCTCGCGCTCGAACAGGTCGCCAACGGCGCCATGCTGCCCGGCATCGTCAAGGCCTCGCTCGCCATGCCCGACATCCACCAGGGGTACGGCCTGCCCGTAGGCGGCGTGGTGGCCACGGATGCCGAGCACGGTGTGGTGAGTCCGGGCGCGATCGGCTTCGACATCAACTGCGGCGTTCGCCTGCTCAGCACGGCGCTCGAAGCGGATGCAGTGGCCGCACACCTTCCGGCACTGGTGAACGGGCTCTACACGGCGGTGCCCACCGGCGTCGGCGCCAAGGGTGCTCTCAGCCTGAGCGCGCGCGATCTGGACGCCGTCATGAAAGAAGGCGCGGGGTGGGCGGTGGCGCGCGGTCACGGTCTCGCGGACGATCTCGCGCGTATCGAGTCCGAGGGCCGGCTCGAGGGCGCCGTGCCCGACAACGTCTCCCAGCACGCGCGCGAGCGCGGCCTGCGCCAGCTGGGCTCCCTCGGCTCCGGCAACCACTTCATGGAGATCCAGGTGGTGGACGAGGTCTACGACGAGGCCGCGGCCGCGCGCATGGGCCTGCGCCGGGGACTGCTCACGGTGATGATCCACACGGGCTCGCGCGGCGTCGGGCACCAGGTGTGCACCGACTTCCTGAAGCTCGCGGGCGAGTCGATGCGTCGCTGGGGGATCGCGATGCCTGACCGCCAGCTTGCGTGTGCGCCCGCCGGCTCGCCGGAGGCGCGCGCGTACCTGGGAGCCATGCGGTCGGCGGCCAACTTCGCGTTCGCCAACCGGCAGGTGCTTGCGCACACTGCCCGCACCGTGTTCGCCCGGGTGCTCGGCATGACGCAGCAGGCGCTCGGCATGGAGGTGGTCTACGACGTCGCGCACAACGTGGCCAAGCTGGAAGAGCACGAGGTGGACGGGCGCACGCGCAAGCTGCTCGTACACCGCAAGGGCGCCACGCGTGCCTTTCCGGGTCAGCCCGTGCTCGTGCCGGGCGACATGGGGCGGTACTCCTTCGTGCTGGTGGGAACGCAGACCGCGATGCGCGAGACGTTCGGCTCCACGTGTCACGGTGCAGGCCGGCTGCTGAGCCGTACGGCGGCGAAGAAGGCGGCGCAGGGGCGGAACATCGGCCGCGAGCTGCAGGCGCGGGGCGTCGTCTCACGCGCGGCGGGCCGCGACGCCCTCGCGGAGGAGATGCCCGAGGCCTACAAGGACGTCAAGGACGTCGTGGACGTCGTGCATCGCTTCGGTATCTCCACTCGCGTGGCGCGCCTGCGCCCGCTGGGGGTGATCAAGGGGTGACCACTCGCCCGTGGTAAACTGACGCGATGTCGTGGCGACTGAAGAAGAAAGCACAGGCACTCCTCGCCGCTGAGCAGGGCACGGTGCGCAAGGACTGGGGCGGCAAGGTCTCCGTGGCCCTCGTCTACCCGAACACCTACGCGGTCGGCATGTCGAACCTCGGCTTCCAGACGATCTACAAACACTTCAACGAGCTGCCGGACGTGGTGTGCGAGCGCGTCTTCCTGCCCGATGCCGAGGACGTGGACGAGCTGGCCCGCACCGGCACCGCGCCCTTCTCGCTGGAGTCGATGCGCCCGCTGTCGGACTTTCAGCTCGTGGGCTTCTCCGTCACCTACGAAGGCGATTACGTCAACGTGCTGCGCCTGCTCGATCTCGCCGGGATCCCCCTGCGCTCGGCGGCGCGCCGTCCGCACGACCCTCTCGTCCTCATGGGCGGCGTGTGCGCCTTCTCGAACCCGGAGCCGATGGCGCCCTTCATGGACTTCATCGTCGTGGGCGAAGGTGAGGAGCTCGTGGGGGAGCTCATCGAGGCTTATCGCAAGGGTTACAGTGAGCGCGAGACCTTTCTGGATGGCCTCGCCGCCCTCGAGGGCATATACGTGCCGGACCGCTATGACGTCCGCTACGCCGCCGATGGCACCGTCGCCGACGTGGTGGCCGGTGCCGGCGTGCCCGGCGTCGTCGCCAAGCGGCGGCTCAAGAACGTGGACGACTTCCGCACCATCGCCGCCGTGAAGACACCCAATGCGGAGTACGGGCACATGGCGCTGCTAGAGGTAGGGAAGGGCTGCGGCCGTGGGTGCCGCTTCTGCCTGGAGGGCCAGATCTACCGCCCCGTGCGTCATCGCTCGGTGGCGGCGCTGCGGGAGACGGTGCAGGCGCTCGCGGCTTCCGGCGAGAAGCGCGTGGGACTCGTGGGCGCGTGTGTGTCCGACTACCCGTGGATCGGCGAGCTGCTCAAGGTGGTGGAAGAGAATGGCATGGAGCTGTCGATCTCCTCGCTGCGCGCGGACAGCCTCACGGACGACCTCGTGTCGTCGCTGGCGCGCGGCGGGCATCGCACGCTCACCATGGCGCCCGAAGCGGGCACGGAGCGGCTGCGGCGCGCCATTCGCAAGTCGATCACCGACGAGCAGATCTTCACCGCGTGCGACCTCGTGCGCGGCAAGGGCATCCCGAATCTGAAGACCTACTTCATGATCGGCCAGCCCACGGAGACCGACGAAGACGTGGAGGCGATCCCCGACCTCGCGCGGCGGATGCTCGAGCGATTGAAAATAAACGACGCCACCGGCAAGCCGTTCGGGAAGCTGACGCTGTCCATCTCGTCCTTCGTGCCCAAGCCGTGGACGCCCTTCCAGTGGGCGCCCTTCGCGGGCGTGGACGCGCTGCAGAAGAAGCTGGAGACGATCAAGCGGGGCGTGCGCGCCTTCTCCAACATCCGCGTGCTGCACGAGAATCCGCGCGAGGCCGCCCTGCAGGCGTTGCTGGCGCGGGGCGACCGGCGCGTGGGCGACTTCCTCGAGATCGCCGCCCGGCTGGGCGGCGAGTGGCGCAAGGCTCTGCGCGAGTGGGACGGCGATCCCGAGTTCTACACGACGCGCGCCCGCCCCACGGGCGAGCGCTTGCCGTGGGATCACTTCGAGGTGGGCGTGAAGAAGACCGGCCTCGTCAAGGAGTGGGAGCGCGCGATGGCGGACGGCGCCCTCACGGTAGGCGCGGCATGACCTCCGTCCTCGACACCTTCGGCCGCCGGCTGCGCAATCTCAGGATCTCGGTCACCGACCGCTGCAACCTGCGCTGCGGCTACTGCATGCCGGAAGAAGAGTACGTGTGGCTGCCGCGCGAAGAGATTCTGCACTTCGAAGAGATCAGCCGCCTCGCGGACGTGTTCCTCGCCCTCGGCGTGGACAAGATCCGGCTCACCGGCGGCGAGCCGCTCCTGCGCCGCGACGTGGAGAGCCTGGTGCGCCTCCTCGTCGCCAAGCCCGGTGTGCGGGACCTCGCGATGACCACCAACGGCGTGCTGCTCGCCGAGCACGCCGTGTCACTGCGGCGGGCCGGTCTGCATCGCGTGACCGTGAGCCTCGACACGCTGCGGCCCGAGCGCTTCACGGCGCTCACGCGGCGCACCACCCATGCCGAGGTGCTCGAAGGCATCGCCTCCGTCCCCCGCGCGGGCTTCGCGGACACGAAGCTCGACACCGTGGTCATGCGCGGGGTCAACGACGACGAGCTTGCCGATCTCATCGAGTTCGGCCGCGCCGTGCCTGCGGAAATCCGCTTCATCGAGTACATGGACGTGGGCGGCGCCACGCGCTGGTCGGCTGAGCAGGTGGTGAGCCGGCGCGAGATCCTCGAGAAACTTGAGAAGCGCTACGGACGGATTGAAGCCGTTGTCGAAGAGTCCACGGCACCGGCCGACCGCTATCGGATGGCAGACGGCACCGTATTCGGCGTCATCTCATCCACCACTGCGCCCTTCTGCGCGGATTGCGACCGCAGCCGCCTCACCGCCGACGGCATGTGGTACCTCTGCCTGTACGCGGCCCGGGGCACCGACCTGCGCGGGCCGCTGCGCGCGCGGGCGTCCAGCGAGGAGCTGGCCGCTCTCATCACGGGCGGGTGGCGCGCTCGCACCGATCGGGGGGCCGAGGACCGCCTCGCCGTTCGCGACCGCAGCCCGCTCATCCAGATCGGCGGGCTGCGCCAGGATCCGCACCTCGAGATGCACACCCGCGGAGGCTGAGCGTGGGCACCGGCGACGAGGGAACCGTCGACGTCCGCGAGCGCGGCGCCAATCAACAGATCTCCGACCGCCGTCTCTACATGCAGCTGCAGGTGTTCACGGGGTGCACGGACGGCAAGCCTCTCGTGG
>JBKKCN010000114.1:0-12341 GCA_046712525.1 Candidatus Rokuibacteriota bacterium | reverse complement strand
GACGCGGGGCTGCGCACCGCCGGCGGCCGGCGGCTGGGCGAGGCGCTCCACGCCGTCGCCGCCACGCTTGCGTCGTCGGATGACGCGGTCGAGTGGGGATCGTGGCTCCTGGTGCTGCAGGCTCACGGGCGGGCAATGGTGGAGGGAGCGCGCGCGCTCCTCGACGACGATCCCCGAGATGCAGCGGCCGACGTCCTCGTGTGGGCGGAAGCCCTGGTGACCACCGTTGACAGTCACGTGCGCGACCTGGAGATGCCGGAGACGCTCGTGCGCCGGCTCACGAGCCTCGCGCATGACGCGCACGCGATGGTGGAGGCCATGGACTTCGGTTTTCTCTTCGATCCCATGCGCAAGCTGCTCGCGATCGGGTATCGCGTCACCGACGGCACGCTGGACTCCGGCCGGTACGATCTCCTCGCGTCGGAAGCGCGTCTGGCGAGCTTCGTCGCCATCGCGAAGGGGGACATCCCCGTCACGCACTGGTTCCGCCTCGGCCGGGCGCTCACCCCCGTCGCGCAGGACTCCGTGCTCGTCTCGTGGTCGGGATCGATGTTCGAGTACCTGATGCCGGCCCTCGTCATGCGGGCGCCGGCGGGCAGCCTGCTCGAGCAGACCGCCCGGCACGTCGTGCGCCGGCACATCACCTACGGCGCCGAGCGCGGTGTGCCGTGGGGCGTGTCGGAGTCGGCGTACAACGCGCGCGACCTCGAGATGACGTACCAGTATTCGAACTTCGGCGTGCCCGGGCTCGGCCTGCGGCGCGGACTGAGCGAGGACGTGGTCATCGCGCCCTACGCGACGGGCCTGGCGGCGATGGTCGATCCGACGGCGGCCATGCGCAATTTCCACCGGCTCGACGACGCGGGCGCCACGGGCGCCTACGGCTTCTATGAGGCGCTCGACTACACCGCGGCACGGCGCCGCGAGGGGACCACGGTGGCGGTCGTGCAGGCGTACATGGCCCACCACCAGGGCATGCTCCTCGTCGCCATCGCCAACGCGCTCCACGACGGCGCGATGCGCGCCCGCTTCCACGCGGATCCCCTCGTGAAGGCCACCGAGCTCCTGCTTCAGGAACGCACGCCGCGTGACGTGGCGGTGGCGCGGCCGCGTTCGGAAGAAGTGCGGGCCGTCGGCGACGTGCGGGCGTTCGTGCCGCCCGTGGACCGGCACTTCACCTCGCCGCACACGGCGATGCCGCGCACGCAGCTTCTTTCGAACGGCCGTTACGCCGTGATGCTGACCACGGCGGGCTCGGGTTACAGCCGCTGGCGTGATCTCGCCGTCACGCGGTGGCGCGAAGATTCCACGCGGGATCCGTGGGGCACGTACGTCTTCCTGCGCGACGTCGACAGCGGTGCCACGTGGTCGGCGGGCTACCAGCCGCGGAGCCGCGAGCCCGACAGCTACGAGGTCACGTTCTCCGAGGACCGGGTGGAGATCGTTCGGCGCGACCGCGCCCTCCGCACCACGCTGCAGGTGATCGTGTCGCCGGAAGACGACGCCGAGGTGCGTCGCGTCTCCCTCACGAATTTCGGGACGAAGCGGCGCGACGTCGAGCTGACGTCGTATGCCGAAGTCGTGCTGGCGACGCCGGCGGCCGATGCCGCCCATCCGGCCTTCTCGAATCTCAGCGTGATCACGGAATGCGTCCCTGAGCTGGACACGCTGCTGGCGACGCGGCGCGTGCGCTCACGGGGCGAGACGCCCGTGTGGCTGGCCCACGTCGTCGTCGTGGAGGGAGAGTCCGTGGGCCGCCTGCAATGGGAGACGGATCGCGCCCGCTTTCTCGGGCGCGGGCGTTCCATTCGCACGCCGGCCTCGGTGATCGATGGCCAGCCGCTCTCCGACACGGTGGGCGCCGTGCTCGATCCGGTGGTGAGCCTCCGGCGCCGCGTCCGGCTGCGGCCGGGCCAGACGGCGCGGGTGACGTTCTCGACGCTGGTGGCGTCTTCGCGCGCGGAGGCCGTCGACCTCGCCGAGAAATACCACGACGCGGCCACGTTCGATCGCGTGGCGACGCTGGCGTGGACCCAGGCCCAGGTCCAGCAGCACCACCTCGGCATGGGCCCCGACGAGGCGCACCTCTTCCAGAGCCTTGCGCGCGTCGTGATCTATTCGGACCGGATGCTGAGACCGTCCGCGGACGTCCTCGCACGTCACGCGGCTGGTCCCGATGCGCTGTGGGCGCACGGGATCTCGGGCGATCTCCCTATCGTGCTGGTGCAGATCGACGAGCCCGAGGACGTCGACATCGTGCGACAGCTCCTGCGCGCGCGCGAGTACTGGCGGATGAAGCGGCTCGCCGTCGATCTGGTGATTCTGAACGAGCGCGCGGCATCGTACGTCCAGGATCTGCAGTCGTTGCTGGAGACACTCCTTCGCACGAGCCAGTCGACGGGTCCCCACGAGGGACACGAGCCGCTCGGCAACGTCTACATCGTGCGCGCCGATCGCATCACCGCCGCGCAGCGCGACGTCTTGCTGGCGGCGGCGCGGGCGGTGCTGTCGAGCCGGCGCGGCACGCTTGCCGAGCAGATCACGCGCGCGCAACGCCCCGACGGAGTGCCCCGCGCCGCCCTCCGCCGCCCGGATGTGGAGCCGCGGGCGCGCGCGACATCATCAGCGGCACTCGAGCTCTTCAACGGGCTCGGGGGCTTCGGCGCCAACGGGCGCGAGTACGTGACGGTGCTCGACGACGAGCGCTGGACGCCCGCCCCGTGGATCAACGTCATCGCGAACGAGAGTTTCGGCTTCCACGTCTCCGAGTGCGGCTCCGGCTACACGTGGTCGATCAACAGCCGCGAGAATCAGCTCACCGCGTGGTCGAACGATCCCGTCAGCGACCCCCCGAGCGAGGCGATCTACGTCCGTGACGAAGAGACCGGCGAGCTCTGGGGGCCCACGGCGCTGCCCATCCGCGAGCACACCGCGCCCTACGTCGTCCGCCACGGGCAGGGCTTTACCGCCTTCGAGCACTTGTCGCACGGCATCGCGCATGAGCTCCTCCAGCTCGTACCGCTCGAGGATCCCGTCAAGATCTCGCGGCTGACGCTGACGAACATGTCCGGCCGTGCGCGGCGGTTGTCCGTGACCGCCTACGTCGAGTGGACCCTCGGCACCGCGCGGGGGGCGGCGGCTCCCTTTGTCGCCACCGCCCTCGACGACGTCACGGGCGCGATGTTCGCGCGCAACGCGTGGCGGCGGGAGTTCGGCACGCGCGTCGCGTTCGCCGACCTCGGCGGCACGCACACGGCATGGACGGCCGACCGTACGGAGTTCCTCGGGCGTCACGGCACGCTGGATCATCCCGCGGCGCTCGAGCGCGACGGAGGGCTGTCGGGCCGGGTGGGCGCCGGCCTCGATCCGTGTAGCGCGCTGCAGACGACGATCGAGCTGCCCGCGGGCGGGCGCGCCGAGGTCGTGTTCTTCCTCGGCGAGGCCGCGAGCGCCGAGGAGGCCCGCACGCTCATCCTTCGGTATCGCGCCACCCCGGTGGCCGATGTCTTCCACGCGGTGGGCGCTCGGTGGGACGAGGTGCTCGGTGCCGTGCAGGTCACGACGCCCGACCGCTCGATGGACATCCTGCTGAACCGGTGGCTGCTGTACCAGACACTGGCGTGCCGCGTGTGGGCGCGGGCGGCACTCTATCAGGCGGGCGGCGCGTACGGGTTCCGCGACCAGCTGCAGGACGTGATGGCTCTCCTCGTTTCCGAGCCCGCGCTCGCGCGGCAGCACGTCCTCCGTGCCGCGGCCCGGCAGTTCGGCGAGGGCGACGTGCAGCACTGGTGGCATCCGCCTTTCGGGCGCGGCGTCCGCACCCGCATCTCCGACGACCTGCTGTGGCTCCCGTACGTCGTGGCCCGGTACGTCGCGGTCAGCGGCGACGGCACCGTGTTCGACGACATCGTGCCCTTCCTCGAGGGGCCGAAGCTGGCGGCGGGGCAATCCGAATCCTACTTCGAGCCGCGCGTCTCCGACGAGCGTGGCTCACTCTTCGAGCACTGCGCCCGCGCGCTCGATCGCAGTCTCGCCACCGGGGCGCACGGCCTGCCGTTGATGGGCAGCGGGGATTGGAACGACGGCATGAACGAGGTGGGCGCCGAGGGACACGGCGAGAGCGTCTGGCTCGGGTGGTTCCTGCACGCGGTGCTGTCGGAGTGGGCGCCGCTGGCCGACGCGCGCGGAGAGGGCGAGCGCGCGGAGCGGTGGCGTCGGTCCGCGGGCGCGCTCATGCCGGCGCTGGAGGCGGCGTGGGACGGCGCGTGGTATCGGCGCGCGTACTTCGACGACGGGACGCCGCTCGGCTCCGCCGTGAACGACGCGTGCCGCATCGATTCGATCGCGCAGTCGTGGAGCGCGCTCTCGGCGGCGGGCGATCCGGCGCGCCGGACGCGCGCGATGGCCGCGGTTGACGAACACCTGGTGCGTCGTGATCACGGGCTCGTCGCCCTCTTCACGCCGCCCTTCGACGACACCCCGCTGGAGCCGGGGTACATCAAGGGGTATCCGCCGGGCGTTCGCGAGAACGGTGGGCAGTACACCCACGCCGCCGTCTGGGTGGCGATGGCGTTCGCGACGCTCGGCGACGGGGACAAAGCTGCCGAGATTTTCGCCATGCTGAATCCGATCGCCCGTGCGCGCGACGTGCAGCGCTACAAGGTGGAGCCGTACGTGGTGGCAGCGGACGTGTACACGGAGCCGCCGCACGTCGGCCGCGGCGGTTGGACGTGGTACACGGGCTCCGCAGGCTGGCTGT
Organism: Candidatus Rokuibacteriota bacterium; assembly: GCA_046712525.1. Lineage (GTDB taxonomy): Bacteria > Methylomirabilota > Methylomirabilia > Rokubacteriales > CSP1-6 > JBBDXO01. The sequence goes on along the minus strand of JBKKCN010000114.1, from coordinate 7,582 downwards.
ATCGGGCCGGCGTGGAGTCACTGCTGGGCTTCCGACTTCGCGGCGCGAGCCTCGTCATGGACCCGTGCATCCCACGCGCGTGGCCCGGCTTCGAGATCGTGTTCCGGTACCGTTCGACGCGTTATGCGATCGTCGTCGAGAACCCGCGCGGCGTATCGCGGGGCGTGACGTCCGTGGAGGTCGACGGCGTCGCGCTCCAGGGAGACCTCACCATCGCGCTCGCCGATGACGGCGTCACCCGTCGCGTGCGCGTCGTCCTCGGGTGAAAGAGCGAAGGATCCGGAAGTGTGCTTGAATGACGCAGAACGAAGGACCGGAGGGGAACGGACATGGACATCGCTGCCTTTGAGGCAAGCCTGAAGGACGCCGGGTACGAGGTGGGGACATCGAAGGGGCCCGCCGACAAGATCACGCCGCCGCATTCCCACGATTACGACGTGCGCGCGGTCGTCGTCTCTGGCGAGATCACGCTCATCACGGATGGCACGTCACGCCCGTACCGCGCGGGAGACATCTTCGAGATGGCGGCAGGCTGCGTGCACAGCGAGCAACACGGACCGGACGGATCGGAGTCGGTGGTGGGGCGTCGACGGCAGCCGCCGCGCGCGTGACGGGCCGGATGCCGTCGCCGCATTCGCAGTGATCGACCTCAGTCCCCAAGCTCGCGCAGCCGTCGCTCCAGAAAGCGCCGCTCCGGTTCCTGCCGCGTGAGGCCAAGCGCCCGCTCGTAAGAGACCCGCGCCTCCGCCGTTCTTCCCAGCCGACGGCACAGGTCGGCCCGCGCGGAGTGCGCCAGGTGATAGTCGTCCGGCTCGCCGCGCGCCAGGATCGCATCGATGAGGGTGAGCCCCGCCGCCGGGCCGTCCCGCATCGCCAGCGCCGCCGAGCGGTTGAGCTCGATCACCGACGACGGAATCGCCCGCCGCAGCACGTCGTACAGTCCGACGATCTGGGACCAGTCCGTGGCGGCGGCCGTGGGCGCCTCGGCGTGGACGGCCGCGATCGCGGCCTGGAGCGTGTAGGGGCCGATCCTTCGCGACGCGCGCGCGCGCTGCACGAGCGCCAGTCCCTCCGTGATCTGGGCCCGGTTCCAGAGCGAGCGATCCTGGTCGTCCAAGAGGACGAGGTCGCCTGCCGGTGTGGCGCGCGCGGCGCGTCGGGATTCGTGAAGCAGCATCAACGCGAGGAGCCCCATTCCTTCGGGCTCCGGGAGCAGCTCGATCAGCAGCCTTCCGAGGCGGATCGCTTCGCCCGAGAGATCGGATCGCGTCAGCGACGCGCCCGATGACGCCGCGTACCCCTCGTTGAACACCAGGTAGACGACGTGGAGCACGATGTCGAGCCGGTCCGGCAGATCGGCGCGGGACGGCACCTGGTAGGGGATGCGCGCATCGCGGATCTTCGCCTTCGCGCGCACGATGCGCTGGGCCACCGTGGGCGGAGCGGCGAGGAAGGCGCGCGCGATCTCCTCGGTGGTGAGTCCGCATACCTCGCGCAGTGTCAAGGCCACCTGGGCCTCCGGCGGCAAGGCGGGATGGCAGCAGGTGAAGATCAGCCGCAGCCGGTCGTCCTCGACGTCCTCGGGGTCCTGTGCGGCGACAGTACCGGTGTCGGCGTCGAGGCGTTCCGCGAGCTCGGCGAGCGACGCGTCGAACCGGGTGCGCCGGCGGATGCGGTCGATGGCCTTGAAGCGGCCGGACGACACGAGCCACGCCCGGGGATTGGCGGGCGCGCCGTCCCGCGGCCATCGCTCCACCGCCGCCGCGAAGGCTTCGTGCAGCGCCTCCTCCGCGAGGTCGAAGTCGCCGAGCAGGCGGATGAGGGTGGCGAGCACGCGACGCGAGTCGGAGCGGTAGACCTGTTCGACCAGCGCGCGCGCGGTTCCTTCGTCGTTCACGAGCGTGCGCCGCAGGCTATGGGCGCCTCAGCTCCGCGATCGGCCTCACCTCGACGCTTCCGAGACGCGCTGGCGGAAACTTCGAGGCGATGCGGATGGCGACGTTCAGATCCCGGGCCTCGATGATACTGAATCCGCCCAGCTGCTCCTTCGTCTCCGCGAACGGCCCGTCCGTGGTGGACAGCGTACCGTTCCGCACCCGTATGGTCACCGCGACCTGGGCGGATTCGAGCGGCGCCGAGACGATGAACTGGCCGCTCTTGCGCAGCTCCTCGTCGTAGGCGATGTGCTCGCCCACCAGGGCGTCGAACTCGGTCTTCGGCAAGGCGGCGATCGTCTTTTCCTCTATATAGAACAGGCACAGGTAGTTCATGGCTTCCTCCTCGGCGTGGCGGGAACGGCTATCGACACAGATAGTCGTCGGGGAAGCCCGGAATCGACGCAGCCAGAATCGACAGCCATGGCGACGGCATCTCTTTTTCGTCGGGGTGTCGATCTCGCGCCGGCCCGTTCGACTATACAGCGAGAAGAGGAGCCCATATGCTTTCGGCCAGGACCGGGCGAGGGTCCGGAAGGAGTAACACATGAGTGGCGTACGGGTACTGGTGGGCACGCGCAAGGGCGCGTTCGTCCTGACGTCGGACGGCAAGCGGGAGCGGTGGGACGTCAATGGCCCCCACTTCGGAGGCTGGGAGATCTACCACCTCAAGGGATCTCCCGCGGACCCGACCCGGGTGTACGGCTCGCAGTCCAGCAGCTGGTTCGGGCAGGTGATCCAGCGCTCCAACGACGGCGGTAAGACGTGGGAGCCGGTGGGGAACAAGTTCGTGTACGACGGTGTCCCAGGCACTCACCTGTGGTACGACGGCACGCCGCACCCCTGGGAGTTCGCGCGCGTCTGGCATCTGGAGCCCTCGCTGACCGATCCCGACACGGTCTACGCCGGCGCTGAAGACGCCGCCTTGTTCCGCTCCACCGACGGCGGCCACAACTGGCAGGAGCTTCCCGGAATGCGCGGTCACGAGTCAGGGCGCTTCTGGCAGCCGGGTGCGGGCGGGATGTGCCTGCACACGATCGTGCTGGATCCGAGCCATCCCGGACGCATCTTCGTCGCCATCTCGGCGGCAGGCGTCTTCCGCAGCGACGATACCGGCAAGACGTGGCGGCCGATGAATCGCGGCCTGAAGTCCGAAGGCATTCCCGACCCCACGGCCGAGGTCGGCCACTGTGTGCACCGCATCGCGATGCACCGCTCGCGCCCCGGCGTGCTCTTCATGCAGAAGCACTGGGACGTCATGCGCAGCGACGACGCGGGGGAGTCGTGGCGCGAGGTGAGCGGCAACCTGCCCACCGACTTCGGCTTCCCCATCGACGTGCACGCGCACGAGCCGGAGACCATCTACGTCGTGCCCATCAAGAGCGACTCCGAACACTATCCGCCTGACGGCAAGCTGCGCGTGTACCGCAGCCGCACGGGGGGCAACGAGTGGGAGGCGCTCACGAACGGTCTGCCGCAGCGCGACTGCTACGTCAACGTGCTGCGCGACGCGATGGCCGTCGACTCCCTCGATCCGTGCGGTGTCTACGTGGGGACCACGGGCGGCCAGGTCTACGCATCGGCCAGCAACGGGGACAGGTGGGCGCCCATCGTCCAGCATCTTCCGGCCGTGGTGTCCGTCGAAGTGCAGACGCTGTCATGATCCGCGTCGTGCTCCCGGCCCATCTGCGCACGCTCGCGCGTGTCGACGGCGAGGTGAAGCTCGACGTGGTGGGTGCGGCCACGCCGCGCTCGGTCCTCGACGCGCTCGAGACCTCGTATCCGATGCTGCGCGGGACCATCCGGGACCACACCACGCAGCAGCGCCGGGCGTTCCTGAGGTTCTTCGCCTGCGAGCAGGATCTGTCCCACGAATCACCCGATACCCCGCTCCCCGAGGCGGTGGCGACGGGCGCCGAGCCTTTTCTCATCGTGGGCGCCATGGCGGGCGGATAGCGTGGCGCGCATGGAGGACGAAGCGTGAAATACATGCTGCTCATTTACGGAGACGAGCACGCCCTGAGCGAGACGGAGCGAGCGCAGTGTTACGTGGACTCCGCGCTGCTCGCGCGCCAGCTCGATACGGCCGGGCAATTCGTGGCGACGGCCCTGCTGCACCCGACGTCGACCGCGACCAGCGTCCGTGTCCGCGACGGCAAGCGGCTCGTGACCGACGGCCCCTTCGCGGAGACGCGGGAGCAGCTGGGCGGCTTCTTCCTGATCGATGCGAAGGATCTCGACGAGGCGATCGCCATCGCCGCGCGAATTCCGATGGCCCGCCGGGGCACCGTCGAGGTGCGGCCGGTCATCCAGGTAGCGGGCCTGCGGGGCGACCGACAGGCCAGGGAGACGAGACATGAGCGAAGCACGAGCGAAGGCCTCGACGGCGGCGCCTGAGCCGAAGGCCTGAGATGGTCATCAAGATCCTCATCGCGCTCGCCGTGATCGTGCTCGTGCTCGTCGCCATCGTGGCCAGGCGGCCGTCCGAGTTCCGCATCGTGCGGACGGCCACCATGGGCGCTCTCGCGCCCGCCGTCTTCTCGCAGGTGAACGACTTCCACCGCTGGCAGGCATGGTCGCCCTGGGCGAAGCGCGATCCGGGGATGAAGCAGACGGATGGGGGCGCGGCGGCGGGCACCGGCGCCACGTACGCGTGGGCGGGCAACCGCGAGGTGGGTGAAGGCCGCATGACGCTGGTGGAGAGCCGGCCGAGCGAGCTGATCCGGGTCAACCTCGAGTTCCTGAAGCCGTTCGCGGCCACCAGCACCGCGGAGTTCACGTTCACGCCCGAGCGCGATCGCACCGCGGTGACGTGGAGCATGAGCGGCCAGCGGAACTTCACGGCCAAGGCGCTCGACCTCGTCATGAACATGGACCGGATGATCGGCGGCGATTTCGAGAAGGGGCTGGCGGAGATGAAATCCGTGGTGGAGAAGAAGTGATGCGCTCCGTCGACGGTTACGTGCTGCCGGTCCCGAAGAGGAACCTCGCGGTCTACCGCCGCATCGCCGGCAAGGCGGGAAAGGTGTGGCGGGACCACGGCGCCCTCGAGTACGTCGAGTGCGCGGGCGACGACCTGAACGTGAAGAAGATGGGCGGGTTCCCGAAACGGATCCGCGTCAAGCCCGGCGAGACGGTGGTGTTCTCGTGGATCGTGTTCAAGTCGCGCGCCCATCGCGATCGCGTCAATGCCAGGGTCATGAAGGACCCGCGCCTGAAGGACATGATGGACCCGAAGGCGATGCCCTTCGACGTCAAGCGCATGCTCTACGGCGGATTCAAGGTGATCGTCGATGCCTGAGAGGAGACCGATCGTGCACTATGCGCTGTGGATCGTTCAGGGGCTGCTCGCGGCCCTGTTTCTGTTCGCGGGAGTCATGAAGCTGGTGACGCCGATCGAGCAGATGCAGGGACCGGTGCCGCTGCCGGGTCTCTTCCTGAGGTTCATCGGCGTGGTCGAGACCCTCGGCGCCCTCGGCCTGATCCTGCCCGGCCTGTTGCGCATTCGACCGGGCCTGACCCCGCTCGCCGCCGCCGGGCTGGTCATCATCATGATCGGCGCCACGGTGATCGGCCTGAAGTCCGGCGAGGGCGCGATGGCCCTCATCCCGCTCGTGGTGGGACTCTTCGCCGCCTTCGTCGCGTACGGCCGCTGGCGAGTGCGATTTGTCTGACATGGGGGCCTCGAAGGGCCCCCAATTCCCCGTTATGCTCGGCAGCGCCCCGGCAAAGCCGTGGCGCTCGTCGACCGGAGGCCGTGCGTGAAGCGGATGGGTGTACTCGGCGGCATCAGCGCGCAGGCGACGATCGATTTCGAGGCGCGCGTGCATCGCGTGTCTCAGCGCCTCGTTCCACAGATGTGGAACAGCGGCTGTCCACCGATGGTCGTCTGGTATCACCGCCGACTGCCCATCCGCGTCGGTGACGACGGCACGCCGCTCGTCCCCAGGCAGGTGGACCCGGAGCTCGTGGAGGCGGCGGCGTGGCTGGGACGCGCGGCGGACTTCCTCGTCATCCCGTGCAACACCGCGCACATCGGGCTGGACGAGATCAGGGAAGCCGCGGGATGTCCCGTCCTCAGCATGATCGACGTCACGCTGGACGACGTCGTGCGCCGCGGCTGCACGCGGGTGGGCGTGCTCGGCTTCAGCGGCGCCTCGCCTCTCTACCTCGATCCGCTGCGCGGGCGCGGCATCCAGTGCGAGACCATCGAGCCCGCCGCGCAGGCCCGCCTCGACGCCGGGATCCGCGCGCTGATGGAGGGTACCGACGGCAAGGACGAAACCGAAGCCGCCCTCGCCGTCCTGCGCGGGCTGCGCGCGCGCGCCGCCGACGGAATCCTCCTCGGATGCACCGAGATCCCGCTGCTGCTGCGTGACGACGCCGAGGCAGGCGACCTCATCAACCCCGCCGCGCTCCTGGCTGAAGCCGCCGTGCGATTCGCGATGGCGCGTTAGGGTCAGACTAGAGGTTCGCCTCGTCGAGAAGTCCGGTCGCCGTGCTCGCCAGCGCTGGCACGGAATCGGCGATGTGCTCGTGACGGGGGTCGGCGGAGGCGCCGTCGAGCCAACGGTTGTGAAGCTGCTGCACCACCACGGCCGTCTTCCACTGGGCGAACGCCTCGTACCAGCGCACCGGCGTAGGGTCGAGGCCCGTGCGCGCGACGTAGCGCGTGGTGATCTCGCTGCGAGCCGGCAATCCCACGTGCCGCATGCCCTCGTGGCTGGCGCGCCGGACTCCGGGAGGGTCCGCCGGATCGGGCCAGTAGCTGAGGAGCGTGCCGAGGTCGATGAGGGGGTCGCCGAGCGTGGTCATGTCCCAGTCGAAGATGGAGCTGACACGGTCGGGATGGGCGGGATCGTACGCGCAATTGTCGAGCTTGAGGTCGTTGTGCACGATCGACGCCCGTTGCGGCGCGGGCACCGAACGCTCGAGACGGGCGCCGATGGCCGCCATCCTGAGCCGCACGTCGTCGCTCGCCCGTGTCTCCGCCAGCTCCCAGCGCTTGCGCCAGCCGCTCACCTGGCGCGCTGCGAACCCCGCCGGCTTGCCGATGTCCCCCATCTCGGCGGCCTGCGGATCGAGGAGGTGAAGGTCCGCGACGGCATCGACGAGAGCGAAGCTCACGCGTCGCGCGATATCCGGATGGCCCAGCATCGGTGGGGGGATCTCGTCGCGGACGACCACGCCGGGGCGGTGCTGCATCACGAAGAAGTCCGCGCCCGCCACCGAGGGGTCGTCGCAGAAGAGATAGGCGCGCGGGGCACGGTCGAAATGGCGCCACAGGCGTGACAACACCCGCCACTCCCGCCGCATGTCGTGGGCGCCCGGCGCGATGGTGCCGGCGGGCGGCCGCCGCAGGACCAGCTCGCGCTCGCCGAAGCGCAGCAGGTACGTCAGGTTCGCGGCGCCGTTGGTGAACTGCTGCACGTCGCGGAGCGGGGCGTCGACGACCGAGGCCGCGTGCGTCCGCACATAGGTGTCGATCGTCGCCCAGTCGAGCTGGTCGGCGTCGCGGACGGGCGCAAGACCGGACATGACGTTCCCCCTCAGGTGTGGCCCCGTGGCCGTCACATGCTAGCGTACGGTGAGACATGATCTCATTCAGCGGCATCAGCAAGCAGTACGGTCGCCAGATCCTCTTCGTC
>JBKKCN010000113.1:0-12580 GCA_046712525.1 Candidatus Rokuibacteriota bacterium | reverse complement strand
ATCGTGGAGATCCTGCACATCCTCGGATTCATCGTCCTCGTCGGTTCCGCCTTCATGTTCGATCTGCGGCTCCTCGGGCTCTCACGCGACCTGCCCGTGGCGGGGATGGCGCGCCACCTGCTGCGGTGGGCACGCGCGAGTCTGCTCGTGGTGGTGCCCACGGGCGCCATGATGTTCACCGCCCACGCCACGGAGTTCGCGACGAATCCCGCCTTCCAGCTCAAGCTGCTCTTCATCACGGCCGCCCTCGTGAACGCAGCGGTCTTCCATCGCTGGCCGTTCCGCGCCGTGGGCGATTGGGACACGAAAGTGGCGGGACCGCCGGCGGCCCGCGCCGCGGGCGTACTCTCGCTCGCGCTGTGGACCAGCGTGGTCGCGTGCGGCCGTCTGCTCGCGTATTTTTAGGATGGGGGCCTCGACTACGCGTCCGCGCGCACGTCCGAGAGGAGGTGGGCGACCTGCTGGGGGAGGCCGAAGACACGGACGTGGTCGCCGGCCCGAAACAGCGTGTCGGCGGACGGATGCAGGATCTCCTCTCCGTTGGAGCGCGTGATCGCGGTCACGGTGACGCCGTAGCGCTCGCGCACCCGTGCCTCGCGTAGCGACTGGTCGGCGAGCCGGCCCGCATCGATGGTGATCTCCTGCACCTGCGGCAGCGGCGCCTCGTCGGAAGCGGCCACGGCGGCGGCATCCATCGCGCCGCGAAAGCGGCCGAGATACTCCAGGACGCGCTCGCGCGGCAGCTCCAGCGACTTCAGCGCATGGCGGATGAGCGTGGAGGCCGCTTCCAGCTCGGGCTGGATGATCTCCGTCGCGCCCGCCTTCATCAGCCGCTCCCGTGCCTCCGCGCGGTCGGAACGCGCCAGGATCGTCATGCCGGCGTTCATGCGCCGCAGCTGGCGCACCACCAGCTCGGTGCGGTCACTCTCGGGGATGGCCACCACCGCCAGCCGCGCCTCGTGCGCGTCGGCGGCGGAGAGGACACCGTCGAGCGCCGCGTCGCCGAAGATCGCCTTGATGCCGCGGGCGCGCAGGCCTTTCACGATGTCGGGGTCGGTCTCGATGGCGACATAGCGGGTCTCGAACGTCTCCAGCGCCTCCGCCACCGCACTCCCCACACGACCATACCCGCACACGAGCACACCCGCCTTTTCGCGCGGCACGACGTCGGGATCGCGGGCGATCTCCTCGGCCCCGAGCCGCGCGCGGCCCACCCAGCGCGGCGCGTAGCGCACGAGCGCCGCGTTGATGAGGATCGTGATGAGGGCGGCGGCGAGGGTGGCGTTGTAGACGTCGTTGCCGACGTGGCCGGCGTTGCGCGCCACCTGCACGAGGATGAACGAGAACTCTCCGATCTGCGTGAGGCCCACGCCCACCAGCAGCGCCGTGGGCAGTGGATAGCCGAATGCCCACACCACGAGCGTGCGCGTGACCAGTTTCCCGACCACGATGAGCCCCACCATCACCGCCAGCAGCGGAAGATTGCGCACGACAGTGGCGGGATCGATGAGCGCACCCACGGTGACGAAGAAGAGTGCCACGAAGACGTCGCGCAGCGAGAGCACGCGCGCCAGGAGCTCGTGAGCGTAGTCGGACTCGCTGATGAGCAGGCCGGCGAGAAACGCGCCGAGCGCCAGCGACAAGCCCGCCTCCTGCGTCACCGCCGCCATGCCCAGCGCAAGGGCGAGGGCGACGAGCAGGAAGAGCTCCTGATTCCGGGTGCGCGCGACGTAGGTGAGGATGGGAGGGACGATCTTCGCGGCCAGATAGAAGAACGGCACCAGGATGAGAGCGGCCACACCGAGCGCGCGCGCGATGACCCACAGCCGCCCGGAGTCGACGGCGCCGAAGGTGGGGATGAGGACGATGAGCACGACCACGACGAGGTCCTCGACGAGGGCGGTGCCGATGAGGATGCGGCCGTGCCGTGAGCGGAGCTGGCCCGAATCCATGAGCAGCCGCGCGAGCACCATCGTGCTGCCGATGGAGACGACGATGCCGATGATCGCTCCCTGGAGCAGCGGCCAGCCCATGGCGACGGCAGCCGCCATGCCGAGCGCGATCGAGAGCAGGACACCGAGGGGGCCGCCGAGGATGGCGACCCACTTGACGCGGAGCAGGTCGCGCAGCGAGAACTCCACCCCGATGGAGAACATGAGGAGGATGACGCCGATCTCGGCGAAGAGTTCGAAGGTGTGCAGATCGGCGACGGAGGGGCCCGGAGTGAAGGGGCCGATCACGATGCCGCCCACGACGTAGCCGAGAATGAGGGGCTGTCGCGTCGCCCACGCGGCGGTGGCGCCGAGCACGGCGGCGACGAAGACGTAGGCGAGATCCCGGAAGAAGAGCGCGTCGCCGGCCATGCCGCGGGCACGATAGCACAGCGCGCTGTGGTGCCATGCCGTCGCGATCTTGACCGCTCCAGTAGCATGGTACGAGGAGCCTCCATTGAAAACGCTCGCCATCCTGGTCGGCGGTGGTCCCGCCCCTGGAATCAACGCCGTCATCGCCGCCGCCACCATCGAAGCGCGCAACCACCGGTTACGGGTGCTCGGCATCCTCGACGGCTTCAAGTGGCTCGTGCAGGGCGACACCGAGCACGTCACCGAGCTGGCGATCAACGACACCTCGCGCATCCACTTCGACGGCGGCTCCATCATCCGCACCTCGCGCACCAATCCCACGCGCAGCCCCGAGGGCATCCGCAACGTGGCCACCGCTCTGCAGTCGCTGGGCGTCAACCACCTCATCACCATCGGCGGCGACGACACGTGCTACTCCGCCTCTCACGTCGCCAAGGCGGCGCCGGGCCTGACCGTCGCCCACGTCCCGAAGACCATCGACAACGATCTCCCCCTGCCGGGCGACGTGGTGACCTTCGGCTTCACCACGGCTTGCAATCTCGGCAAGGAGCTCGTGCGCAACCTCATGCAGGATGCCGCCACCACCGAACGCTGGTTCTTCGTGACCGTGATGGGCCGGCACGCGGGCCATCTCGCCCTCGGAATCGGCGGCTCGGCGGCGGCCACCCTCACCGTCATCGCCGAGGAGTTCGAGGAGCGCGTGAGCGTGGACCGGCTCGCCGACATCCTCGAGGGCGCCATCATCAAGCGCCGCTCCCACGGCCGCGAGCACGGCGTGGCGCTGCTCTCCGAAGGCCTCGGCGAGAAGCTCGACCTCGCCAGCCTCGGCGACGTCGAGCGCGACGCGTACGGCAACGTGCGGCTGGCCGAGCTCGACCTCGGACGCCTGCTCAAGGAGAAAGTGACGGCAAGCCTGAAGGCACGCGGCGTCGACGTCACCATCGTGGCCAAGGACCTCGGCTACGAGCTGCGCTGCGCGCCGCCGGGCGCCCACGACATCCAGTACAGCCGCAGCCTCGGCTACTGGGCGACGCGCTTCCTGCTCGAGGGCGGCAGCAACGCCATGGTGACCATCCAGGCGGGGCGGTTGGTGCCGATTCCCTTCGGGCTCATGCTCGATCCCAAGAGCGGCAAGATCCGCGTCCGGTACGTGGACATGGAGTCCGAGATGTACCAGACGCTGTGGGCCTACATGATCCGCCTCAAGAAGGAAGACCTCGAGGACCCCGAGACCCTCGCCGCGCTCGCGAAGGCCGGTAATCTCAGCGAAAACGAGCTGGTAAGCCGCTTCGGCTCCTTCCTGAGGTGACGGAAGCGCCGCAAAGGCCCCCCGCCCCGCTCGCTTTCGACAACTGCTGCATCGCTGCGCGCCCTCCGTGGATCATAATCGGAGGATGTCCAACCTGAATCGCTCTGTAGCTTTCGCCGGCCTTCTCCTCGCCCTCGCCCTCTTCGCGGGCGGCTGCGGCAACTCGGAAGCCAAGAATCCGATCGTCACCGAGGCCCCCAAGCCAGCGGCGGTGACCACGGTGGTCGCCGAGACGCGCGCGCTGCCCGGCGACCTCGACGTGACGGGGACGCTGCAGGCGGACGCCCAGACGGACGTGGCTTCGGAAGGCAGCGGCCGCGTGCTCGCCGTGAACGTGGAGCGGGGCACGGTGGTGAAGGCAGGGGCAGTGCTCGCGCGGATCGACGCCGAGGACGCGCGCAGCGCGCTGCGCGAGATGGAGGCCATGGCCGCCCAGACGCAGGCGCGCCTGGGGCTCAGCGCCACCGAGGCCTTCGATCCCACGCGCACCGCGGAAGCGCGCAAGGCGCGGGCCTCGATGGAGCGCGCCGAGCTCGAGTATCAGCGCTACGCCAAGCTGGTGGAGATGGGCGCGGTGTCGCGCTCGGACCACGACCTGCGGCGCATGGAGGCCACGACGGCGCGCGAGCTCTACGAGAGCGCGCTCAACGAGGCGCGCCAGCTCTACCAGTCCCTGCTCGCGCAGCGTGCGCGCGTCGACATCGCGCGGCGGGCCCTCGCCGACACGAACGTGCGTGCTCCCTACGACGGCCTGGTGGCCGAGAAGCACGCCACCGTCGGCCAGTATCTGCAGAAGGGCGCCCGGGTCGCCACGCTCGTCCGCGTCGATCCCCTGCGCGTCGAGCTCATCGTGCCGGAGGCGGCGGTGGCCGTCGTGCGCCGTGGCCAGAAGGTGTCGTTCGGCGTGCAGGCGTACCCGGACAAGCGCTTCGACGGCGTGATCGCCTACGTCGGCCCCTCCGTGAAGGCCGACACGCGTGCCCTCGTGGTGGAAGCGCTCGTGCCCAACCCCGACGGCCGGCTGCAGCCGGGGCTCTTCGCGACCGCACGCATCGAGCTGCCCGCGGGGAAGCCCTCGGTGCTCGTGCCGACCGCCGCCGTTCGCACGGAGGCGGGCGTGTCGAAGGTCTGGGTCGTCAAGCAGGACCGCGCCGAGATGCGCCTCGTGCAGCTCGGCCGCGAGGTCGGTGACCGCGTGGAGACGCTGCGCGGAGTGGCGGCGGGCGAGCAGGTGGTGGCGGCGTACAGCGACAGCCTCCAGGACGGCGCGCCCGTCAGCGCGTCCCCGGCCGCCGGCACGGGCCGCCGCTGATGCAGTGGCTGGCCGCGCTGTCGGTGAAGCGACCCGTCTTCGCCTCGGTGCTGATCCTGTCGCTGGTGGTGGTGGGCGCCTTCTCGTATTTCCGGCTCGGCGTCGACCTCTTTCCCAAGGTGGACTTCCCCACCGTCGCCATCACCACGCGCCTGCCGGGAGCGGCGCCGGAGGAGGTGGAGACGGAGATCACCGACAAGATCGAGCGCGCGGTCAACACGATCGCCGGTATCGAGGAGCTGCGCAGCGTGTCCACCGAGGGCGCCTCGCAGGTGTTCATCCAGTTCCGTCTCGAGAAGAACGTGGACGTGGCGCGCCAGGAGGTGCAGTCCAAGGTCAACCAGATCGTGGCCGACCTGCCCCGGGACATCGAGGCGCCCATCATCGACAAGGTCGATCCCGACGCCTCCCCCGTCCTCTTCCTGGCCCTCTCCTCCACGCGGTCCATCCGCGAGATCACGGAGTTCGCCGACAAGTCCCTGCGGCGCGAGATCGAGTCGCTGCCCGGCGTGGGCGACGTGCGCATCGTGGGCGGCCGGCTGCGCCAGGTGAACCTCTGGCTCGATCCCGCCCGCCTGCGCGCCTACAACCTGACCGCGGCCGAGGTCACGCGCGCCATCGACAACCAGAACCTCCAGCTGCCCGGCGGCAACGTGGGCCAGGGCACGCGCGAGATGACGGTACGACTCAAGGGCCGCGTCACGAGCGTGCGCGAGTTCGAGGAGGTGGTGGTGGCCACGCGCAACGGGGCGCAGATCCGCCTGCGCGACGTCGGCACCGCCGAGGACGGCACCGAGGAGGTGGACACGGCGGCCAACGTGGATGGCAGGGCGGCCGTCGTCCTCGCCGTGCGCCGGCAGTCGGAGACGAACACGGTGTCGGTCATCCACGGGATCAAGGATCGCCTCCGCGAGATCCGGCCGCGCCTGCCCGCTGGATACAAGCTGGAGATCATCCGGGACCAGTCGGACTACATCGAGAAGGCCGTGGCCGCCGTGCAGGAACACCTGGTGGTGGGCGCCTTTCTCGCCGCCATCGTCGTGCTCCTCTTCCTGCGCAACTGGCGCTCGACGATCATCGCCGGCATCTCCATCCCCGCCTCCATCGTGAGCACCTTCGGCCTCATGTGGGCGCTCGACTTCACCCTCAACATCCTCACCCTGCTCGCCCTCACGCTGTCCGTCGGCATCGTCATCGACGACGCCATCGTGGTGCTGGAGAACATCTACCGGCTCATGGAGGAAAAGGGGCTCTCCGCGTGGGAGGCGGCCCTGCAGGGCACTCGCGAGATCGGCCTCGCCGTGCTCGCCACCACCCTCTCCCTCGTGGCCGTCTTCATCCCCGTGGCCTTCATGGGCGGCATCGTGGGACAGTTCATGTACTCGTTCGGTCTCACGATGGCCTTCTCCATCATGGTGTCGCTGCTGGTGGCCTTCACGCTCACGCCCATGATGGCGAGCCGCTGGCTGTCGTTCGACCGCCACGCCAAGCGGACGTCCAAGCAGTCGCGCTTCTTCGGCCCCCTCGAGCGCGGCTACGGCCGCATCCTTCGATGGTCGATGGCGCACCGCTGGGCGATCGTGCTCGCGAGCCTCGGCTGCCTCGTGTCCGTGGTGCCGCTCTTCCAGGCGGTCGGCAAGGACTTCCTGCCCAAGAACGACGAGTCACAGTTCGAGGTAAACCTGCGCGCGCCCGAGGGCACCACCGTGGAGCAGACGGAGCTGATCACCGGCCGCATGGCGCGCGAGATCAAGAAGGTCGAGGGCGTGGACTACACGGTGGTCCTGGTGGCGGACGACGACCGCCGCACCGCCAACACGGGCAAGGTGTTCGTGAAGCTCCTGGAGGTGGACGAGCGGACGCGATCGCAGTTCGACATCATGACCCTGGTGCGGGCGAAGGTCATCCCCGCCTTCGCGGCGGACCGGCTGCGCACGAGCGTGTCCCCTGTCTCGGCCATCGGGGGCGGCGGCATGATCAACAAGGAGATCGCCTTCTATCTCAACGGGCCCGATCTCCGGAAGCTCAACGAGTACTCCACCCGCCTCACCACCGCGCTCGCCCGCGTGCCGGGCGCCGTGGACATCGACACCACCCTCGTGCTGGGGAAGCCCGAGCTGTCGGTGACGATCGACCGCGCGAAGGCGGCGGAGCTGGGCGTACAGATGGCGGACGTGGCGAGCAGCCTGCAGATCATGGTGGGCGGCCGGAAGATCTCGACCTACAACGAGGCGGGCGAGCAATACGAGGTGCACGCGCGCGCAGTGCCCCGGTGGCGCACCGACGCGGAAGGGCTGGCGCAGATGGCGGTTCCGTCTGCGCGCCTGGGATCGGTCAGCCTCGACAACGTGGCCCGCTTCACCGAGACGGAAGGGCCCTCGCAGGTGGACCGCCTCGGCCGCCGCCGTCAGGTCACCATCACCGCCAACATGCTACTGGGCCACTCGCAGCAGGCGGCCCTCGACGCGCTCGACCGCGAAGTGAAGTCGATGCACCTCGATGCCGCCTACGTCGCCGGCACCACCGGCACCTCGCGAGAGATGGGGACGGCGGCGGCGAACTTCCTCCTCGCCTTTGCCCTGTCCGTCATCTTCATGTACCTCGTGCTCGCCGCGCAGTTCGAGTCGTGGCTGCACCCGGTGACGATCCTGCTCGCGCTGCCCCTCACGGTGCCCTTCGCCCTGCTGTCCATCCTGATCTTCGGGCAGTCGCTCAACATCTACACTGCCCTCGGTCTCCTCGTCCTCTTCGGTGTGGTGAAGAAGAACGCCATTCTGCAGATCGACCACACCATCGCCCTGCGCGCCTCGGGCCTCGGCCGCGAAGAGGCCATCTACCGCGCGAACCTCGACCGCCTGCGCCCGATCCTCATGACGACCTTCGCCTTCGTGGCCGGGATGCTGCCCCTGCTCCTGGCCACGGGCGCGGGCTCCGGTGACAACCGCGCCATCGGTTCCGTCATCTTCGGGGGCCAGATGCTCTCGCTGCTGCTCACGCTGCTGGCCACGCCCATCGCCTACTCGCTCTTCGACGACGCCAGCACCCGCTGGCAGCCGCGCGCCTGGGTCGCGGGGCTGCGCCGTCGGCGCCCGGTGGCGACGCCGGAAATCCAGGGCGCCAGCGAGTAGCCGCCCGCATTCCGTCGCTGGTACGGTCTTCGCGATCTCCCAGACCCGTTCGGCCGCCCTGACGTCCGGAACGTGTTTGAAGGAGTGCGCAAGAAAAATGACCACTCGATATTTCGTGCTTGGCACGGGCGTGCTCTACGCGCTCGCCGGGGCCTGCGGGCTCGTGTTCGGGATCTTCCCGGCCGACCTCGTCCTCAACCTGGTACATCTCGGCCTCGGCGCGTGGGGCGTCATGGCCTACGCATCCCGCCCGGCGGCTCGCAGCTACTGCCGCAGGCTCACCGTCGCCGCTGGCGTCCTCATCGTCATCGCCGTGCTGCCGCCAGCGCCGAGAGCCACGCTGGGCTTCGCCCCGCCCTTCAACGACTTCTGGTTCCACGCAGTCACCGGCGTCGTGGCCGCGTATTTCGGTTGGGGCCGCCGTCGTCAGACCGCAGCCTACGAGCGCAACAAGCTCCGCCGAGCCGCTTAGGAGACCTGCTCGTACCCGGGATCGCCGGGGATCACCACGCGGCGCGTGCCGTCTTCGATGAGGACGCGGGGACGGACTTCGGGGATCGCACGACCGTGGAGTCGGCGGAGCGCATCCTCCGCAGAGGCGGCTCCGTCGAACAGCATCAGATTGCGGATGGTCGGATAACGCAGCGAGAGCTCGCCGCGCTTCTGCGCGTCGAGCGCCTCGCGCGGCGCCGCCCAGCGCAGCGCGATGACCTCGTGATCGTCGCCGCTGGCGTCCTGACCCTCCGGCATCTGCGCGGCAAAGAAGCGCGTGTCGAAGCGCAACGGCAGGTCTTCCGGAGTCACCCAGTGGGCAAAGTACACGAGACGGTCTGTCGACAGGGTGAAGCGCTCGGTCTTCACCATCAACCAGAACGCCTGATTATCGGTCTGGCAGGCGCGCCGGTACTCGGCGAATCGCGGCGCGCTCACGCGCGCGGGGCCGCCGTCGGCGTCACGCGCGAGCAGCACGCCCACCTCCTCGAACGTCTCGCGGATGGCGCCGATCCAGTACGCGAGCGCCGTGCGCGGCGCGTGCGCGAGGCCGAGCACCTGCGCGGCACGCCCGATCTCGAGGCCGGCGCACCAGGCGGCCGCGTCCTCGGGGTTGTCATCGGCGTGCAGCTTGCCGCCCGGGAACACGAAATCGCCCGCGGCGAACTTGCTCTTGAGATGGCGCTGCATGAGGAGGATGTCGAAGCCGCCTGCGGCGCGATCCCGCAGCAACACGAGCGTGGCCGCCGGCGACGGCGTGACCGGCGAAGGTTTGACGGACACGGCGTAGTGTGCCACGATGACCGCGCGATTGTCATTTCCTTCACGGAGGATCCGCTCGTATGGGCGCCGAAGCGCAGCTGAAGGCCAAGAACCTGACGCTTCCCACCGTCGCCACGCCGATGGGCAATTACGTCACCGCCGTTCGCACCGGCAACCTGCTCTTCCTTGCAGGCCACGGGCCCATCCGCTCGGACGGCAAGAAGATGGTGGCGGGCAAGGTCGGCAAAGACCTCACCGTCGAGCAGGGATACGCGGTCGCGCGCGAGGTGGGATTGAATCTCCTCGCCAGTACCCGTCATCATCTCGGGAGCCTCGACAAGGTCAAGCGGGTGGTGAAGGTGCTCGGCATGGTGAACTCCGCGGAGGGCTTCGGTGATCAGCCGAAGGTGATCAACGGGTTCTCCGATTTGATGGTCGAGGTCTTCGGCGAAGCCATCGGCAAGCACGCGCGCTCCGCCGTCGGCATGGCCGCCTTGCCGATGGGTATCCCGGTGGAGATCGAAATGATCCTCGAGGTCGAGTAGGACGCCATGGAGCTGCTGCTCGACGCCCTCATCAATCTCATCTCCCTCGTCTTCCTCACCATCCTCGGACTCATCAGCGGCGTCGCCGTCCCCGGCCTCTTCATCGCCGCCCTCGCCCCATGGCTCGACTGGCTCGTGCCGTTTCGCAAGAAGCCGCAGCAGACCAAGCCGTAGTCGCGCCGGGTAGACAGGCGATGGGGGCTTGGAGGCCATTTCGGGGCCCCCATCTTAATGGGCGCTAAATACTTCGGCGCGTCCGTCAAGCGCCGGGAGGATCCACGCTTCCTCCGCGGCGAAGGGCGGTTCGTCGACGACGTCAAGCTGGCGGGCATGCTGCACGTCGCGTTCCTGCGCTCTCCCCACGCGCACGCGCGCATCGTCTCCGTGCGCACGGAGGCGGCCGCCGCCATGCCGGGCGTCGTACGCGTGTTCACCTTCCGCGATCTCGAACGGTGGATGAAGCCGCTGCCCGTCTTCGGCGCCGTGCCGCCGGGGCTCGCCGCCGCCATCCGCTTCGACATCCACCAGCCCGCGCAATACGCGCTCTGTCCGGACCGCGCGCGCTACGTCGGCGAGATCGTGGCCATGGTGGTGGCGGAGGACCGCTACCGCGCCGAGGACGCCGCGGACACCATCGAGGTGGAGTGGGAGCCGCTGCCCGCCGTGGTCGACATGCAGGCGGGCGCGGAAGCGGGCAGCCCCCTCGTGCACGAGGCGGCGGCCACCAACGTCGCCGTCGGCTTCACGCACGCCATCGGCAACGTGGAGCGCGCCTTTGCAAGCGCGGATGTCGTCATGCGCGAGACATTCCGCATCCAGCGCTACGTCGGCATGCCCCTCGAGGGGCGCGGCGTGGTGGCGGCGTGGGATCGCCGTGACGGCAGCCTCACCACGTGGAACTCCACACAGGTCTCGCACTTCGTCCAGCAGGGGCTGACGACGGCGCTCGAGCTGCCGCCCACCAAGATCCGCGTCATCGCGCCCGACCTCGGCGGCGGCTTCGGCACCAAAGCCTCCGGCTATCCCGAGGACGTGCTCGTGCCCCTCGCCGCCATCGCGCTCAACCGCCCCGTGAAGTGGACGGAAGACCGCCGCGAGCACATGATGGGCTCCGCGCACGCGCGCCACCAGGTGCACGACATCGCGCTCGCGGCGCGGCGCGACGGCACCATCGTGGGCCTGCGCGACCGCATCTGGCTCGACCTCGGCGCCTATAACGTCTGGGGCGTGGTCCTGCCCTACAACACGGTGGCGCACCTCATCGGTCCCTTCCGTATCCGCGACATGCACGTGGACGTGCAGGGCGTGGTGACGAACAAGACTCCGAACGCGCCCTACCGCGGCGCGGGGCGGCCGGAGACCGTCTTCGCGATGGACCGCGCGGTGGACTGCCTGGCGCGCGAGCTCGGCGTGGACCCGGCCGACATCCGCCGTCGCAACTACATCCGCGCCGACGAGCTACCGTGGGACCTCGGCATGACGTACCGCGACGGCAACCCGCTCGTGTACGACAGCGGCGACTTTCCCGCCGCCCTGGAGGCGGCGCTCGCGGCCGCCGGCTACGACGCCTTCCGCGCCGAGCAGCCGGCGTTGCGCGCGCGCGGGATCTATCGTGGCATCGGCATCTCCGGCTACGTCGAAGGCACCGCCATCGGTCCTTTCGAGGGCGCGCACATCAAGATCGACCTCGCCGGCCGCGTGCACGTCGCCACCGGCGCCGTCAACTCCGGTCAGGGCCACGAGACCGCCTTCGCACAGATCGCCGCCGACGCGCTCGGTGTGCCCATCGAGTGGGTCACGGTCATCGGCGGCGACACGGCAGCCGTCCCCTTCGGCGTAGGCACGTTCGCCAGCCGTAGCGGCGTCACCGCGGGCAACTCCATCGCGGACGCGGCGCGCCAGGTGCGGGGCAAGCTGGTCGACGCCGCCGCCGCGCTTCTGGAGGCGGCGGCGGCGGATGTCGAGATCGAGGCCGGTCGCGTGTTCGTGCGCGGCGCGCCCGGCTCCGCCGTGGACCTCGGCCGTGTCGTCCAGGCCTCGATCCCCACCTTCGCCAGGCCCGGCGTCGCCACTCCGGACTTCGAGGCGAGCTCCTACCATCACGTGCCCACCGTCACCTACGCGAGCGCAGTGCACGTGGCGCAGGTGGACGTGGACACGGGCACGGGCTACGTGAAGCTGCTCAAGTACGTGGTCGCCCACGACTGCGGCAAGGTCATCAACCCGATGATCGTGGAGGGGCAGGTGCACGGCGGGGTCGCGCAGGGCGTGGGCGGCGCGCTCTTCGAGGAGATGGCGTACGACGCCGAGGGTCAGCTGCTCACGGGCACCCTCATGGACTATCTCGTGCCCACCTCCACGGATCTGCCCGCCATCGACACCGTGCATCTCGAATTCCCGTCGCCGCGCAATCCGCTGCAGATGAAAGGCGTCGGCGAGGGCGGCGCCATCTCGCCCCCCGCTGCCATCGCCAACGCGATCGACGACGCGCTGGCCCCTTTCAACGTGCGCGTCACGGAAACCCCCGCGAGCCCCTCCCGCGTGCTCGCGCTCATAGACGCCGCGCCGTGAAGCCGGCGCCCTTCGAGTACCACGACCCGCGCGCGATCGACGAGGCGGTGGCGCTCCTCGCCCGGTACGGCGACGACGCCAAGATCCTCGCCGGTGGC
>JBKKCN010000112.1:0-9697 GCA_046712525.1 Candidatus Rokuibacteriota bacterium | reverse complement strand
GCGCGCCCTACTATCACGTCTATCGCCCCGACCTCCTCGGCGTGCTGTCGGGCGCGCTGCCTCCGGACGTCGTGCACCTGGGACATCGCTGCGTGGCTGTCACCGAGCGCCCGGATTCCGTGGAGGCGCGCTTCGACCACGGCGTCACCGCCAGCGGCGACGCGATCATTGGCGCCGACGGCATTCATTCGATGCTCCGCGCCACCCTGGTCGGCCCCGAGTCGCCGCATTTCTCCGGCAGCATCGCGTATCGCGGGCTGGTCCCCGCGGAACGACTACGCGACCTCGACCTGCCGCGGTCGTCGACAGCGTGGCTCGGCCCCGGCCGCCACTTCGTGCACTATTACGTGGCGGGAGGGCGACTTCTGAACTTCGTCGCCATCGTGCCTGCCCGCGACTGGCGAGTGGAGTCGTGGTCGGCGACGGGCGAGGTCTCCGCCGCTCTCGCCGAGTTCGAGGGCTGGCATCCACATGTGGGCGCGATCATCGGCGCCGCCGAGCGCACGCACCGATGGGGACTCTACGACCGCGATCCACTCACGACGTGGGCGGCCGGCCGCGTGGCGCTCCTTGGCGACGCCGCCCACGCCATGCTGCCTTTCCTGGCGCAGGGCGCGTGCCAGGCCGTCGAGGATGCCGCGGTCCTCACGAAATGCCTGACGGCCGCGAGCGCGACGGCGATCCCCGACGCCCTGCAGCACTACCAGGCATCACGCCAGCCGCGGGTGTGGCAAGTGCAGCGGATCTCGCGGCAGAACGCCACCACCTATCACCTGCCCGACGGCGAGGCCCAGCGCGAGCGCGACGCGAAGTGGGCCGCGGCCGCAGGGGCGGGGCCGTATAGCGAGCGAGGGTGGCTTTTCGCATTCGACGTGGAGGCCGCGTGACGATGCGCGAAGAACGAAAGAAAGTGTTCTGGAGCCTGCTATACCGTGAGCCCCACCTGTACGATCTCGTCTTTCCCGGCACGGACGAGACCATGGGCGCGATGGTGCGCACCGCGATCGGCCGTTATCTGCCTTCGATGCCACGGTCGATGCTCGACATGGGGTGCGGTACGGGCCGGCATCTCGAGTCGTTTGCCGGAACCATCCCCGAGTGTTACGGCGTCGACCTTCTGGAGTCGAACATCACCTATGCGAGGTCCATGCGGGCCGGCATCACGTTTCAGGTGGGAGACATGCGGACGATCCGGCTCGCGCGGACGTTCGACCTCGTGACGTGCCTGGGCAACGTCCTGTCGTACGCGCTCTCTGACCGCGATCTCACCGAGACAGTGAGCACGTTCGCACACATGCTCATGGGGGGACGCTTCTCGTCGTCGACGCACTCAATGCGCGCGCCTACTTGAACGCTGATGGTTTCCAGGAGCGCATCGAGGGGGTCGTCGATACCCCCGCGTTCCAGGCGACATCAGTGTCCTTCCACGAGCTCGATCGGACGGCCCGCATTCTGAAGCGTCGCAGAATCTGCCACATCGCGGGTCAAGCCGACGTGGAGGACTACGCGGAGTACCGGCTCCTCCGACCGGAAGAGGTCCAGCAGCTGCTCGAGAGCGGAGGGTTCCGGGTGCTGGGCATGTACGACAACCGGCAGCTCCAGCCCACTGACCTCACGGGGACGATCACCGCGGCGCCTGATGTCGGGGGCATGCGAGGCCGCAAACTCTACGCCTTTGCCAGCAAGGATCAGCGTAATGATTGAGCTCAGTCCCCTCACCAGGGATCGCGTCTTGACCCTCTTCAAGACCGCGGATGTCGATGGCGCCGAGCGTCTCCTGGCTCACGAATGCGCAGAGAACCTGCCGATGAACAGTAATGATGCCACCCCGGCTCGTCTGGAACGGGTCCGGTTCGCAGCGATCCGCGTGAGTGGCGGAAGCCTCGATCGTCTGCGCGAAGCCATCCGGCTTGCCCAGATCGACTGGCGCGACCTCCTCATCGCGGCGGACTTCGCGCTACGCGTTGATGCCCACGAGCGCTGGCACCCCATACGTTTCGACGCGGCGGTGGTGGCTCGATGGAAGGCGGGTGATCTTCGGCAAGGCGTCGCCTTCGATCTCAATCATCGTGTGCGCGTGATTGCTGGACGGCGGAGCGGAAAGCGCGGTTCCGTCATCTCCCTGCTGGGGATGGAGCCCGAGCCGCGCTACCGCGTCGAGCTGAGCTCCGGAGAAGCCGTCGAAGCATACCAGCGAATGCTGGAACCGACTCGATGACGCGCTCGGTGCGCCCTGTAGCGACCGCCGCGCCCGGCGAACTCGGCGAGCGGCGGCAGCGTGTGCGTGAAGCCGGGCTAGGGCGGTACGCAGGTTTTCGCGTCGCAGCACGCCTTGACAATGCGGAAGACGGGGAGCAATGTGCGGACGCCTGAGGCACGTATGATTTCCAATCGCGCCCCGCCCCGACGCACGCTTCGATCGCGCTCGCTGTCGCGTGACCTCCTCGAAGTGCACCTCGTACAAGGAGCATGACGAATGAAACACCGAATGCGCTCGCTGTTCGCCGCGCTGGTAGTCGTGTTCATCATCGCCGCCGCGGCGTACGCCCACCCGCCCTGGAATCCCTACGACGACACCCGGTTCGCTCCGATCACGAACTTCGGCCCCAAGGTCGGGGTCGAGCTCGTGACCAAGGGGATAAACGATCCAACCACGGGATTGCCGATTGGACAGCCGCTCACGTCGCCGCTCAAGGTCGTCACGGCACCGGGACTCCCCGGCCACATCTTTATCGTAGATCAGGTCGGCAAGCTGTGGGTAGTCCGACTCAGCGATAACACGCGCACGCTGTACCACGACGTGAGCGCCCGGCTCGTGACGCTCGGCGTATGCGGTCCCAACACCTTCGACGAGCGGGGCTTCCTGGGCCTCGCGTTTCATCCGAACTTCGATGGTCGCAGGCCCGGACCGGGCAGGGGTCTCTTCTACACCTACACGACGGAGCGAAGAGACTCGGGCGTGGCCAACATTGCAACCCCGGGGACAGATTCGAGCAACTCCGATCATCACAACGTGATCATCGAGTGGAGGGACCCCACCCCCAGCGATCCGACGGATCCCGGCATCGTCTTTTCCAAAGAGCTCATCCGCGTGAACTGGCCGCAGTTCAACCACGACGGTGGCGACCTTGCCTTCGGGCCCGACGCCAAGCTCTATATCTCGATGGGCGACGGCGGCGGCGCCGACGACGCCGACGGCCAGCCGTTCGTCACCGCGCCGCCGCACAAAGCGGTCTGTGGCACGGAGGACATTTTCGGTCACCAGGTCAACGGCAACGGACAGAAGCTCAACACGCCGCTCGGCAAGATCCTCCGCATCGACGTGAACACAACCTCTCCGGGCAAGCTCTACGGCGTGCCGTCCGACAACCCGTTCGTGGGCAACCCCACCGCGGTGCCGGAAATCTATGCCCTCGGTTTCCGGAACCCGTACCGCTTCTCGTTCGACAAGAAGACCGGCGACTTCTACGTCGGCGACGTCGGACAGAACGACATCGAGGAGGTGGACATCGTCAGGAAGGGCGGCAACTACGGCTGGAACTGCAAGGAAGGCACGCTGTTCTTCCACATCGCCGGCAGCGTGCCCGACGACGGCTTTGCCGCCCGGAGGCCGGATCCTGTGGCTCTCCGGGGTGACTGCACCTCCGGACCACGTCCGCTCCGCGACCCGGTGGCCCAATATGATACCCACCACGAAGGCCATTCCGTCATCGGTGGGTATGTCTACCACGGCCGGGCCGTCCCCGGGCTGCG
The DNA here is from genome assembly GCA_046712525.1 of Candidatus Rokuibacteriota bacterium. GTDB lineage: Bacteria > Methylomirabilota > Methylomirabilia > Rokubacteriales > CSP1-6 > JBBDXO01. The sequence continues at coordinate 5,944 of JBKKCN010000112.1, read as the reverse complement.
GGAGAAGTACGTCTTCGCGGATTTCTCGCTGCTGTTCAAGTTTCCAAACGGTCCGCACGACTACGGCCGCCTGTTCAGCATGAGCTCAGGCGGCGGCGACCATGGCCTTCGCGCGATCAGCGAGCTGATCGTGCTCCCCGGCGGCAGCGTCTCCATGGCCGTGCTCGGCAGCGGCGTGGACGCACCGGGTGTGATATTCGTCTCTGGCAACGTCTGCGTTGTCCCTGACTCCCGCAACACCGGCGTCGTCGGCCGGTTCGTTGGGGCGCCCGACGACGATGAGGACAAGGGCAAGGGCAAGGGTAAGGACAAAGGCAAAGGTAAGGACAAGGACGACGACGACTAGCTGACGTCACGGCGCCCGGACGCAGAGAAGGGGGCGGTGACGAGCCGCCCCCTTCGTCTGACTAGACCTTCAGCTCGAACGTGTACAGCCCGCCCACCGCGCGGTCGACGGCATACACGATGCCCCACTCATCGACGAACACGTCGTTGATCTGCGCGGCTCCCGACGGTGAGTTCCTCGGCGCGGGCGGCACGTGCCAGGCGATTGCCTCGGGCCGGAAGGGATCAGAGATGTCGAAGGCGCGCACGCCGCCGTTGAAGAAGGTGCCTACCACCACGGTCTCCGACACCCACGCGCCGGGGGCGGGGCGATTCTCGTGCAGGTTGTGGGCCCCGTAGCGACCGCCGCGCCCGGCGAACTCGGCGAGCGGCGGCAGCGGACACACGCTCAGCGGCACGGGATTCGTCTCTTCACGGATGTCCACGATCCAGACGAGCTTGGGCCAGTCCTTGCCGCCGTCGGTCACAGCCTCGTCGCTCACCACCATGAGGCCGCGATCGAAGAGCGGCAGCAGCGTGTGCGTGAAGCCGGGATAGGGCGGGTGGTAGTCCCAGCGGCTCAGCATGCGCGGGTGCGCCTTGTCGGCAATGTCGAGGATCACGGCGCCGCCGTCGATGTAGCCCACGTAGGCGCGATCGGGACGGCGCGGATAGACGTTGGTGTTGTGAGCCCGGAACCCGGTGTCGAAGTGCGGGTGCCGCACGGGCGGCGGCTCTGCATCGCCCTCGCGCGTGCCCGGCAGCCACCAGCGGCCCACCTCCGACGGGCGTGCGGGATTCCGCACGTCGATGATGCGGTAGCACTGGTCGTCCTTGCGATGGCGCGGCTGGAAGTCGGCGGCGCCGCTGCTGGCGTGGATGTACTCGCCGTCCACGAACCACAGGTGATGCACGCCCCGCGAGTGCGGCCCGGAGGCGTCGAAGAAGGCCACGTGGCGCGGCCGCCCCGGATCGGCGACGTCGAAGAGGTCGATGCCGGCGGGCGTCATGCCGGGAGAGGTCGTCTGGTACGCGACGGCCAGCAGATTGCCCGCGAGATCCAGGGAGTTGGAGCGCATCTTGGCGTGAGGGAGCTGGCTCTGGAAGATCACGGAGGGCTTGCGCGGGTCGCTCACGTCCACCGCGGTGATGTTCGCGGGCGCCGACTCGTGCGCCAGCCACAGCACGCGGCGGCCGTCCGCGGCGAGCTGGATGGCCATCCCCTCGCCGCAGTTGCCGAAGCCGTTCAGCTCGTGATGGGCGAGCAGCGGCATGTTGCGCTCCGAGGGCTGGTTCGCATGCGCGTTCATGCCGCGCATCCTAGACCAACCTCGGACATGACGCTGGGAAATGTCGTGCCCAAAGAGGGCGGCATAGTGCCCAGCCACCATGCTCGCGCCCGCGGATTTCCTACCTCAACCGTACGGCACGAGATTTGCCGGTTCTTTCATGACGGGCTACCATGACGGACAGGCAGTCAGCCGAAAGGATGGTGGACGGAGCGATCTGAGCGTTGCGAGGGGTGTTCGTAGCCAACTAGCGCCAGGTCCGCCTGCGGGCGGATGACGAGGTAGGGACCGATCGAACGATTCGGCGGATGGTCCCTCGGCGGGCACGGTCGTCATGGGCGGAGCAAACCAGCGCGGTAACGCGCTGACAAAGACCTCCCAGAGTGCCAATCCCCTCCTGATCAGCCGCGAGCGTTGTTGCTCCGCGGCGGCGCCAGACTCCGCACCTCTCCGGCTGCGCCAGGAGGAGACAGCCATGTGCGGAATCTTCGGTTACGTGGGCGCCGGTGACGATGCCGCCGGCATCGTGTTGCGCGGCCTCAAGAAGCTGGAGTATCGCGGCTACGACTCGTGGGGCATCGCGGTCGCCCCTGCCGGCGAGATCGTCGTCGAGAAGCGCATCGGAAAGATCGGCGACGCGGCGCCGGAGCTTCCCGCGAGCGGCGTCGGCCTCGGACATACTCGCTGGGCCACGCACGGGGGCGTGACCGAGCCTAACGCGCACCCGCACGTCGATTGCGCGGGCCGGCTGGCGGTCATCCACAACGGCATCATCTCCAACTACCGCGAGCTGCGGGCGCCGCTCACCGACCACCACTTCCGCTCGCAGACCGACACCGAAGTGGTCGCGCACCTGCTCGAAGAATGCATGCGCGAGACGCCGGCGGGCCCGGAGCAGCTCGTACGCGCCACGATGACGGTCTTCCGCCGCCTGGAGGGACTCAACGCCATCGCCGTCCTCGACGCGTCCACGGGAGAGATCGCGGCCGCCAAGAGCGGCTCGCCGCTCGTCCTGGGGTGGAGTGATCAGGGCCACATGCTCGCCTCCGATTACAGCGCGCTGCTCGAGCACACGCGGCGAGTGACCTTCGTCGAGGAGCGCCAGGCGGTGCTCGTCAGCCGTGAGGGCAGCCGGCTCTTCGATGTCGACACCGGCCGCGAGCTCACCCCGGACATCACCGAGGTGGAGTGGGAGGCGGCGGCCACCGAGCTCTCCGGCTATCCCGACTACATGACCAAGGAGATTCACGAGCAGCCCGCGGTGCTTCGGCACATCGCCGCCACCGCCGGTGCTCACGTACGGCGACTGGCCTCGCTAGTACGGCAGGCCCGTGAGGTCTTCGTCATCGGCTGCGGCACCGCCGGGCACGCGGCCCTGGCCGCGCAATACCTCCTCGCCAGGACCGCCGGGCGACGCGTCACCTTCGCCACCGCCTCGGAGTTCGGTTACCTGCAAGATTTCGTCTCCGAGGGAGCGCTCGTCATCGCGCTCTCGCAGAGCGGCGAGACGATCGACGTCATCGATGCCGCGCGCGCGGCGCGGGCGCGCGGCGCCCGCATCGCCGCCCTCGTCAACGTCGAGGGCTCGACCCTGTGGAGGCTTGCTGACCTCGCCGTGCCGCTCGGAGCCGGCCCCGAGCGCTGCGTGCTCGCCACCAAGAGCTTCACCGCCAAGCTGGCCATCCTGCTCCTGACCGCGTACGAGCTCATCGGACGCCCGGCCGAAGGCGCGGCGCTGGTGGCGTCGGCCGCGCACGAGATCCAGCGACTACTCGGGGAGCAGCAACGTGACCTCATCCGGCACATCGCGGAAGAGATCTACCGGCGCGAGCACATGTTCGTGATCGGGCGCGGGGCCAGCTACCCCCTCGCGCTCGAGGCCGCGTTGAAGGTGAAGGAAGTGAGCTACGTCCACGCGGAGGGCTTCGCGGGCGGCGAGCTCAAGCACGGCGTGATTGCCCTCATCGAGCCGGGCACACCGTGCCTCGTCCTCGCCCCCCGCGACGACACATACGACGACATCATGGCGGGAGCGATGCAAGTCAAGGCGCGCGGTGCCATGCTCGTCGGCCTCGCCTGCGAGCCGCACGAGGCGTTCGACTACCACATCCCCGTGCCCGACCTCGGCCCCGCCACCGCGATCCTCAATGCCGTCCCTGCCCAGCTCCTGGGCTACTACCTGGCGCTCCTGCGCGGTCACGATCCCGACAAGCCGCGCAACCTCGCCAAGAGCGTCACCGTGAAATAGCGCGACGGCGGCCTCGCGGCGACTCCGGTGAACCATCGCGAGGCCGCTTTCGCGGGCACGCATTGTCGCGCTATCATGCGCCGCACCGCGATCGAGCGAAGGAGACCACCATGATGCAGAGCATGCGCGCCATCGCGTTCGGGATCGCCGCGATCCTGAGCGTCGCCGGTGCTGCGCCGGTCGTCGCCCAGGAGCCGTTTCCCAGCCGTCCCGTCACGCTGGTCGTCCCCTTCCCGCCCGGCGGCATCGCCGACCTCACGGCCCGGCCTCTGGCCTCCGCGCTCGAAAAGATCCTCAAGCAGCCCGTGGTCGTCAACAACAAGCCGGGGGCGGCGGGCGCCGTCGGTAACCACGCCGTCGCCATCGCCAAGCCTGACGGCTACACCCTTCTCATCGGGCTCGTGAGCATCTCCACCCTGCCCGAGGTCGACGTGCTCTTCGGACGCACCCCCGTGTACCGCCTCGACCAGTTCGCGCCCGTGGCCAGGCTCAATGCGGATCCGCCCGTCCTCGTCGTCAACGCCGACACGCCGTGGAAGACGCTGAAGGAGCTCCTCGACGACGCCAAGCGGCGGCCCGGCGAGTTCACCTTCGCCTCCTCGGGCCCCTACGGCGCCTCGCACGTCCCCATGGAGATGCTGTTCGAGGCCGCGGGCGGCGTGCGCATGCGCCACCTGCCCACGGCCGGCGGCGCGCCCGCCACCACCGCCGTGCTCGGCAACCACGCCCAGCTCTGGCCGTCGCCCCCCGCGCTGGCGCTGCCCCACGTGAAAGCCGGAAAGATGCGCGCGCTTGCCTCGTTTGGCGGCACGCGCCTGGCGTCCTACCCGGACGTGCCCACGCTCAAGGAGCTCGGCTACAACGTCGAGTACTACCTGTGGACGGGGATGTTCGCGCCCAAGGACACGCCGGCGGCGGTCATGAAGACGCTGCGGGATGCCACGCGCCAGGCCATACAGGACCCCGAGTTCAAGGCTGCGATGGACAAGGTGCAGACGCCGATCGCTTACCAGGACGCCGACGAGTTCAAGACGTGGTGGGACAACGACGCGCGCACGCTCGCCGCCGTCATCAAGCGCATCGGAAAGGTGGAGACGAAGTAGGTGCGGGTCGACGTCCACACCCACATCGTCCCCGCGCGATGGGACGATTTCGCGTCGCGCTACGGCGGCGGCAACTGGCCACGGCTCGTGGCCAAGGACGCCTGTCATGCCACCATCATGACCGGGGACAAGTTCTTTCGTGACGTCACGGATCAGTGCTGGGACCCCGCGCGCCGCCTGGAGGACATGGATCGGCTCGGCATCGATCACCAGGCGCTATCGCCTCCGCCCATCATGCTCTGCTACTGGGCGGAGCCCAAGGCCGCGCAGGCGTTCGCCCGCCTGCAGAACGACAACGTGGCCGACGTCGCCGCCCGCCATCCTCGCCGCTTCTCCGGCATGGCCACGGTGCCCCTTCAAGACGTCGCCCTCGCCATCGCCGAGCTGCGATACGCGCGCGAGCGCCTCGGGCTCAAGGCGGTGGAGATCGGCACCTTTCCGGGCGGCCGCGACTTCGACGACCCCGCGCTCTTCGCCTTCTTCGAGGCGTGCCGGGACCTCGACGTGAGCGTGTTCGTCCACCCCGCCGCGCCGCTCATCGGTCAGGAGCGCCTGGCGAAGTATTATTTCCCGCTCATCGTGGGTAACCCGCTGGAGACGGCGCTCGCCATCTCGAAGCTGATCTTCGGCGGCGTACTCGAGCGGCTGCCCACCCTGCGCATCTGCTTCGCCCACGGCGGCGGCGCCTTTCCCTTCACGCTGGGACGGCTGGACTACGGCTGGTCGGTGCGGCCCGAAGGCCCCGCCAGCATCCCCAGGCCACCCCGCGAGTACGCGCGTCTGCTCTACTTCGACTCCCTCAGCCACGGCCCGCGCAACCTGCGATTCATCGTGGAGGAATTCGGGCCCGACCGTGTGATGCTTGGCAGCGATTATCCGTTCGACATGGGCGCCGACGATCCCGTCGCCTTCGTGGCCAAGGCCGGTCTCGACGCCGGCGCGCGCGACGCCGTCGAGGGCGCGAACGCGGAACGATTTCT
>JBKKCN010000111.1:0-6004 GCA_046712525.1 Candidatus Rokuibacteriota bacterium | reverse complement strand
GTGACGTGGGCGCCGCTCGGCACCCGCGACTTCCTCCCCTTCCTCCCGAAGGTGGCGGCCACGAAAGCCGACGTCGTCTTCATCACCACGTGGGCGGCGGACCAGGTCTCCTGCGCCAAGCAGGTGCAGGAGTTCGGGCTCGCCAAGCAGTCGCGCGTGATCCACTCCATCACCGAGCTGACGTTCGCGGAAGCGGCGGGGCCCGGCGTGTACGACAACACGTACTCGGGGATGCCGTGGTACTGGCACCTCAAGGACAAGTATCCGGCCGCGCAGAAGTACTATGACCGTCACTTCGCGCTCCGCAAGCGCGCCCCCGGCGGCTACACCGCGTCCACCTACTCCACCGTGCGGGTGCTGCTCGACACCGCGCGTGACGTGAAGTCGCTCGACACGGACAAGATCACGCGCGCCCTCGAAGGGCGGAAGTTCCAGTACCTCAAGGGGCCGGAGCAGATCCGCGCCTGCGACCACGTCAATCTCCAGGAGGTCTATCTCTGCAAGGGCAAGCCGGCCTCGGCGATGAAGACCCCCTGGGATTTCTTCGACATCGTGCAGAGCGTGAGCGGTGAAGCGACCGCGGAGTCGTGCGAGAGCGAGGGCTTCGATCCGAAGAAGCCGCTGAGCGCGCAGATCTGACGCTCTTCGGCTACGGGCTCGAGATCTGGTACACCCAGCTCTTCATTGGGCTCGTGAACGGCTGCATCCTGATTCTCGTCGCGCTCGGACTGTCGATCGTCTTCGGTCTCATGGGCATCATCAACTTCGCCCACGGCGTCTTCTACATGCTCGGCGCCTATGCGGGCTGGCTGACGGTGCACCTCACGGGTAACTTCTGGCTCGCGCTGGTGACCGCGCCCCTCGCCGTCGGCCTCGTGGGCGTCCTCGTCGAGCGTGGCGTCCTCAAGCGCATCTACGGGACCAAGAACGCCAACTTCACGGGCGTGCTCGTCACGTACGGCCTCGCCATCATGATCCCCGATCTCGTGCGCATGACCTTCGGCCGTCCCGGAAAGCCGTTCGCGGTGCCGGAAGTCCTCACCGGCTCCCTGTTCCGGCTCGGGGCCACGGACGTCCACGGTTACCGCGTCTTCATCCTCGGAGTGACCGCCGTGCTGCTGCCCGCCATGTGGCTGCTGCTCAACAAGACGAACCTCGGCCTCGTGATCCGCGCGGGGACCAGTGACAACGTGATGGTGCAGCTGCTCGGCATCAACGTGGCGCGCACGTGGACGATCACGTACGCGCTCGGCGCCGCGCTCGCCGGCTTCGCGGGGGTGATCACGGCCCCGCTCGTCGCGGTGGCGCCGGAGATGGGCGGCCTCATCCTGATCGAATGCTTCATCGTCACCGGCGGCGGGGGCATGGGGAGCTTCGTGGGCGCGGTGGTGGGGGGACTCCTCATCGGCGAGGTGCTCGCGCTCACGGGCATGCTCTACGACATTCTCGCCGACGTCATCATTTATCTCGCGATGGCGGTGGTGCTCCTCGTACGCCCCCGGGGCCTCTTCGGCGAGGAGGGGATGTCAGGGGATTGAAGGCGCTCGTCCTCGCCGCGCTGGTACTGGCCACGGCGCCGCTCTACGCCAACTACACGCCCTTTTACCTCGCGCTGCTCACCGAGGTGCTCGTCTTCGGGCTCTTCGCCCTCGCCTACGACGTGCTCCTCGGTCACACGGGCGTGCTGTCGCTCGGGCACTCGGCCTTCCTCGGCGTGGCGGCTTACACGACCGGCATTCTGCTCGCGCGCTTCCACGCGCCGCTCGAGATCAGCCTTCTCGCGGGCGCGTTGGGGGGCCTCGCCACCGCGCTCATCCTGGGCGTCTTCGTGCTGCGCAAGCGCGGCGTCTATCTCACGATGCTGACGCTGGCGCTCTCGCAGGTCTTCTACTACGTCGTGCTCATGTGGACGCCGGTCACGGGCGGCACCGACGGCCTCGGCAACCTGCCCATCCTCTATCTCAGCGAGCCGCTCGGTCTGCGCATCTCCAAGCGGCCCATCACGCGCTACTTCGTCGTGGTCACGGTGATCTTCCTGGCCATGCTCGTCATCCGGCACATCCTCGCCTCGCCGCTGGGCCGCGTGATGCGCGCCGTGAAGGCCAACGAGACCCGCGCCGCCGCCTGCGGCTACGACACCCGGCGCGTGAAGCTCGCCGCCTTCGCCATCTCCGGCTTCTTCTCGGGCCTGGCGGGCGGGCTGCTCACCGTCGTGCTGGAGTTCGTGCCCATCGAGAACATTCACTGGCAGATGTCCGGGACCGTCCTCATCATGACGCTCTTCGGCGGCACCGGCACCCTCCTCGGCCCCTTCGTCGGTGCCGGCGTCTTCATCTGGCTGCGCGACTTCGTCAGCAAGCACCTCGAGTACTGGGAGGTCTTCGTCGGCGGCGCCTTCGTCCTCATCGTCCTCTTCCTGCCGGACGGCATCGTGGGCTCCCTGCGACGACTGCTCCTGAGCCGCCGGGCTCCGCCGGTGGCCGCCGCCGACGACGACACGCCGAAGCCGCAGCCGGCGGCCGTCCCCCTCCCCGCCGTCGCCCCCGGGGACGGGCACCTGCTCGAGAGCCAGGGCCTCACGAAAGTCTTCGGCGGCCTCGTCGCCGTCAACGGCGTGGACTTCCACGTGCGGCGCGGCGAGCTTCGCGCCGTCATCGGCCCCAACGGAGCGGGCAAGACGACGTTCTTCAACATGCTCACCGGCGTGCTCGGCGCCACGCGCGGCCGCATCATCTTCAAGGGCCGCGACATCACGCGCCTGCCCGCGCACGCGATCTCGCGCCTGGGGATCGCGCGCTCGTACCAGATCACGAACATCTTCGGCGACCTCTCCGTGTTCGAGAACCTGCGCGTGGCCGCGCAGTCCCGCGTCACGCACTACCGCTTCTGGGGCCACGCGGACCGGCTCGCGGCCGTGAACGCGCGCGCGGACGAGCTGCTGACCTTCCTCGGGCTCACGCACAAGCGGGACGCCCGCGCCGCCGAGCTGTCGCACGGCGAGCAGCGGTACCTCGAGATCGGCATCGCGCTCGCCACCGATCCCGACTTCCTGCTCCTCGACGAGCCCACCGCGGGCATGAGCCCGGAAGAGACCCAGCGCACGGCCGCCTTCGTGCGGGCGCTGGCGGGGCGCGTGACGATCGTGCTGGTGGAGCACGACATGGAGGTCGTGATGGGCATCTCCGACCGCATCACCGTGCTCAACTACGGCCAGGTGCTCGCGGAAGGAACCCCGGCGGAGATCCGGGACAACGCCGACGTGCGGCGCGTCTACCTGAGGGACTGATGCTGCGCGTGGAAGGCATCGACGCGTACTACGGGCTCAGCCACGTGCTGCAGGGCGTGTCCCTCACCGTGGAGGCGGGGGAAGCCGTCGCGCTGCTGGGCCGCAACGGCGCCGGCAAGACCACGATGCTCAAGACGATCATGGGCGTCGTGCGCGGGCGCCGCGGGCGCATCACGTGGAGCGGCACGGACATCACCGCGCTGCCCACGTATCGCATCGTGCAGCTCGGGATCGGCTACGTGCCCGAGGAGCGGCGCATCTTCCCGAACCTCACGGTGTACGAGAATCTGAAGATGGCGAGACTCACCGTGGACGGTGGCCGCCGCATGGACGAGTACCTCGCGCGTGTGCTCGACCTCTTCCCGCCGCTCAAGGACCGGCTCGCCCACAAGGGCAAGAACCTCAGCGGCGGCGAGCAGCAGATGCTGACCATGGCGCGCAGTCTCGGCACCGAGCCGAAGTTCCTCCTCATCGACGAGCCCACCGAGGGATTGATGCCCGCCTTCGTGGACACGATCGCGCAGACCATCCTGGAGATCCGGCGGCAGGGCCTGGCGGTGCTGCTCGTCGAGCAGAACACACGGCTGGCGCTCGCAGCAACCCAGCGCGTCTATCTCATCGAAAAAGGCGCCATCAAGCACGAAGGCCGCTCCAGCGACCTCACCAGCGACGCCGCCGTCCGCCTCCGCTACCTCGGCGTGTGAGGCCGCCGCCTACAGCTTGCCGAGGGCGCCGAGGACGACGGCGGGCGTGATGGGCACGCGGGTGATGCGGGTACGGAAGGGGCTCAGCGCGTCGTTCACCGCGTTCAGGATCGCGCCCGGCGCCCCCGCCACGCCGCCCTCGCCCGCGCCCTTGAAGCCGCCCTCGGAGTAGGCGGTGGGGGTCTCCACGTGGGCGACGTGGATGTCGGGCATCTCGGCGGCCATCGGCACGAGGTAGTCCATCATCGTCGTCGTGAGCAGCTGCCCCTGCTCGTCGTACACGCAGTGCTCGAAGAGCGCGTCGCCGACCCCGTGCGCGACCCCGCCGCGAACCTGTTCGTCCACCAGGAGCGGGTTGATGATCCGGCCGCAATCCTCCGCCACCCAGTGGCCGAGCAGCGTCACGAACCCCGTGTCCACGTCGACCTCGACGTAGGAGAGCTGCACCCCGTTGGTATAGGCGAGCGGCTGGTGGCGTGGGACGTAATGGCGCGTGACCATCATCTCCGACTGGAAATCCTTGGGCAGGGTGTCGGGGCGGAAGTAGGCGATGCGACCCAGCTCGCCGAGCGGCATGCGCGCCTCGCCCGTGCGCACGTCGATGATCTGCCCCTGACGGACGTCCAGCGTGAGCGGATCGACGTTCAGCACCACCGCGGCCACCTTGAGAATGTTGTCCTTCAGCGCCTTGCCCGCCTGCAACGTCGCTTCACCGCCGATGCCGGCGCCGCGGCTGCCCCACGTCCCCCCGCCGTACGGCGTGACCATCGTGTCGCCGGTCACGACCCGCACGTCCTCCATCGCCACGCCCACCGTGGTCGCCGCCACCTGCGCGAGGATGGTGTCGGTCCCCTGCCCCTGCTCGGTGACGCTGGCGAGGACCGTGAGCTTGCCCGTCGGCTCGAGCCGGATCGAGGTGCCGTCCTGCGACGAGATGCGCGCGCCGCCGGTGCCGTACGTCTGGGCGCCGGGGACCGTGAGGTCGATGAACACGCAGAGGCCGAGTCCGCGATGGATGGACCGCGCCCGGAGCGCGTCCCGCTCGTGGCAGAGCGCGCGATAGTCGGACAGCTCGAGGACCTTGTCGAGCGACTCCTCGTGGGAGAGCTTCTCGAAGAAGAGCCCCGTGGGCGCCGTGTAGGGGTACATCTCGGCGGTGAGCAGGTTCTTGCGACGCACCTCCACCGGGTCCAGGGACAGCTCGCGCGCCACGCGGTCCACCATGCCCTCCATCACGAGGGAGGCGACGGGATGGCCGACGGCGCGGTACTGCGACATCGGCGTCTTGTTCTGGAACACGACGCGCCCGCGCGCCTCGTAGTTGCGGAAGCGGTAGGGCCCCGGCGTCGTCCGTAGGATCTGTCCGCTCTCGACGACGCTCGAGCGCGGGTACATCGAGAAGGGACCGACGGGCGCGAGGTCGTCGAGCCGCATGGCGAGGATGGTCCCGTCGCGCTTGACCGCCACCTCGGCGGTCACCCGGTGGTCGCGCGAGTGGATGTCCGTCTGGAACGACTCGATGCGATCGGCCAGGAACTTCACCGGCCGCCCCAGCACGACGGCGAGCGCGCAGGTGGCGATCTCGTCGGGGAAGGTGTGGATCTTGAGGCCGAAGGAGCCCCCCACGTCCTTGTTGATGACGCGCACCCGGTGTTCGGGAATGCGCAGGTGGCGCGACAGGATGTCGTGGAACATGTACGGCGCCTGGCCGGAGTGGTAGACGGTGAGCGTCTCGTCGGCGCGATCGTAGTCGGCCAGCACCACGCGCGCCTCGAGGCTCACCACGGTGTGCCGCCCGGTGTCGAAGGTGTCCCGGTAGACCGCGTCCGCTTCGCGGAAGGCGGCGTCCACCTCGCCGGAGGTGATCCGCGTCTCGAGGATGAGGTTGTCGCCGAGCTCGGGGTGAACGAGCGTCGCGCCCGGCGCCAGCGCGGCCTCCGCGTCCACCACGGGCGTCAGCGGCTGCCAGTCGACGCGCACGAGCGCGCAGCCGTCCTCCGCCAGCGCGCGGGAC
>JBKKCN010000110.1:0-3449 GCA_046712525.1 Candidatus Rokuibacteriota bacterium | reverse complement strand
CTACGGGATCGTCCGCGATCACGGCGGCACGATGGACGTCCGCTCCGAAGTCGGCCACGGCGCCGTGTTCACAGTTTCGCTGCCTGCCCTCCGTCCTGCGGGCTGACGGACGCCGGGCGCGCTTCGTCCCAGATGAGGGCGCGGCACGCGCCGCACATCACATCATCGGACGCCTCTCCGCACACCGCACGGTGCCACCGGGTCTCGCCGCAGGCGAACGCGCCGGCCACACATGTACCCAGGACAAGCGGGATCAGGACGATCATCCGGTTCATCTACCGCGTCACTTGCCGATCGAAGACCCGCGGGACCGAACCTCCTCGCACGACACGAAACCGAATCGCGGCGAACGAAACGACAACGCCGAACAGGAGTGCGTAGGCGGCGATGACGGAGACGACGCCGACGAGGTCAGCATGAGGCAGCATCAGGATCAATCCGCCCAGAAAGAGTGATGCGACGCCTCCCGTCGCCCAGAGCCAATGCGCCGCCGTCCCGCGCGGCAGCCTGCGCGCGATGAAGATCTCCAGTGCCCCGGTCACGATACCCCAAATGGAAACCACGTAAATGAACTCCCGCGACACGAGAGGCAGGTCGAGCGCGATAGATCCGAGGACGACGCTTGCCACGCCCTCGACGGCGACGGGCCATGAGTCAAGGCGGCGGTCAGCACTCCGGATCGCCGAGGCCAGCGCCCAGATGCCATCGAGCATGGCATACACGCCGAAGAGCACGATGACGATGGGCAGGTTCACGTTCGGCCACAGAAGGAGTGCGAGCCCGAGCCAGATCGCCAACAGGCCCCGTATGGCCACCATCCACCAGTTGCGGACGAGCGTCTCTCCACCCACGGTTTGCCTCCCCCATCACCCCGGCGCGGCGCGTGCTCCGGGCGCGGCGAAGCGTCAGACACAGTCCCAAGCTTAGCCCACCGCGTCTCGGCTCTCGACTCCTGAGCAGCAAGGAAGGTGCCGGATCTGTTATGTGCGAAGCGCTCGATCTCTCACGGAGTTGAGCGATCGCGCTGACGCGCGGGTGAGGCGCCGCTGGGACGGGTGGGGCGACGCAACCCCACATCGCGCGAGCCTCTGCGACCCGCGTCCAGGCGGCGGTCGTTGCGCAGCGCCCACTTGCCCGTCGTGGGGCGCGACGGGAGGGCTGGCAGCGTCATTGCTTGTTCGATCCGGCGAGCACAGAGGAGCACGATGACGTCGGGGCGCGTGGCTTCGTACTCCTGCCGATTTCGCCTCGACGATTATCCACTGGGAGGAAATATCAATGATCACCGCTGAACTCGAACCGGCGACTACGCGTGCCGCAACTCCAAGCACCAGCACGACCATGAAAGCGCTGGTCTATCACGGTCCGGGCAAGCGTGCATGGGAGAACAAGCCGTGCCCTACCATCCAGGATCCCGGCGATGCCATCGTGCGAATGACCACTTCGACGATATGCGGCACCGATCTTCACATTCTGAAGGGAGATCTCCCACTGGTGACCGATGGACGCATTCTCGGCCACGAGGGCGTTGGTGTCGTCGAGCAAGTCGGAGGCGGCGTTTCGGGGTTTCACGTGGGAGACAAGGTCATCATCTCGTGCATCACGGCCTGCCTGAAGTGCGACTTCTGCAGACGAGGCATGTATTCCCACTGCCGGCGCGGCGGCTGGATTCTGGGCTGCGCCATCGACGGAACCCAGGCCGAGTACGTGCGCATCCCCCACGCTGATGGGAGTCTCCACACCTTCCCGGCCGACGGCGATGAAGAAGCCATGGTCATGCTCAGCGACATTTTTCCGACAGGTCTTGAGTGCGGCGTTCTGAATGGACAAGTGAAGCCCGGGGACACGGTCGCCATCGTGGGCGCGGGGCCCGTGGGGCTCGCCGCTCTGCTGACGGCACAATTCTATTCACCGGCGGCGATCTTCATGATCGACGTGGACGACAAGCGCCTGGCGGTTGCCAAGAAGTTCGGCGCAACCACTCTCATCAACAGCGCGGATGGACGCGCCGCCCAACACGTGATGGATCTGACGGAGGGGGCCGGCGTCGACGTGGCCATCGAGGCGGTCGGGCTTCCAGCGACCTTCGATATCTGCCAGGCCATTGTCGCGGCCGGCGGTCGCATCGCGAACGTGGGCGTCCACGGCAAACCGGTGGAACTGCACATGGAGAAACTCTGGGACCGCAACATTTCGCTCACGACACGGCTGGTGGACACGGTAACAACACCGATGCTGCTCAAGGTCGTGCGCTCGGGCAAGCTGCAGCCGAGCAAGCTCGTCACTCATCGCTTCGCGATGAACGACATCATGAAGGCGTACGACACGTTTGGAAACGCGGCACAAGAGGGCGCACTCAAGGTGGTTCTCACGAAGCCATCGGGCCGCGCCGGCCGTGACTGAGAACGGAAGGGGGTATGGGTGAGTATCGACGTGGCGTGACAGATGTTCTGCGGTGACCGAAGGCAGGCGATTGGAGACAGGCAATGATGCAGATGATGAGGATCCTGGCGGCGGTAGTGCTCGTGGTCAGCGTGGCCACGATGGGCTATGCGCAGGGCGGAGCCATGACTCCCGGGCAGATGGAGATGATGAGCGATCAGACGAAGACGATGAGCGAGCACATGAAGGGCGGGCAGATGACGCCCGACCACATGAAGATGATGGGCGAGCAAATGCAAATGATGGCCGATCGGATGAAGGATGGTCAGATGACCCCTGATCAGATGAACAGGATGAGCGAGCACATGAAGATGATGAACGAGCACATGAAGGGCAAGAAGGGATGAGGCAGTAGTTCGCCTGAGACCAATCGCGACGGCCCCTCGATGGGCGATCTCCGATCGTCCGTCGGGGGGTCGGCAGCAGCAACCACCAGCAACCCGGCGGCTTTAATCGATACTCGTCCCGCACCGCGCGTACCGTGAGCGTGCGGCCGTCGTCAGCGCGTGCGCGCGGCCAGTGGAGTCGGGCCGAGCGTGGTGCCCGCGACGCGTTCGGCAAGGGTCACGAGGGTGCGGGCGAGCGCGCGCACGTCCTCTACCGCCGCCGCCGCCGCAAGCTCACCGTTCTCGAAATCCCGGCTCGTGAGGTACACGCTGGTGGGAGCGACGAGCGCGCCGAACCAGGCGAGCACGGCGCGGAGCTGCGTGTCGACGCCGAGGTAATGGTGCGCGGTGGCGCCCATCGCGAGAATCCCGACCGGCTTGCCTGCGAGCGCCTCCACCGGCAGGAGGTCGAGGAGGTTCTTGAGCACGCCGGGGTACGAGGCGCGGTACACGGGGGAGGCGATCGCCACCGCGGACGCCTCGCGGACGGCGCGGATCGCCGCGCGGGTGGCGTCCCCGTACGCGTCCTCGGACCGGCCGTCGCAGATCTCGACGGGCGTCGCCGCGAGGTCGACCACCGCCACGCGCAGATCCGGGCGCTCGGCGCGCGCGGCGTCCGCC
>JBKKCN010000109.1:0-5343 GCA_046712525.1 Candidatus Rokuibacteriota bacterium | reverse complement strand
TTGTACGCAGCCTGTCCGCCAACACCAGTTTCTGGGCTGAGGGTCTCGTGATTCGATCACGTACAACGCTAGCTAGAAGGAGCGGATCAGCCGCTCCACGCGCTCATCGTGCGACTGGAAGGGATCCTTGCAGAGGATGGTCTCCCGCTCGGGATCGTTGAGCTTGAGGTAGACCCAGTCCACCCGGTAGTCCTTACCCTTGAGGTTGGCCTGGCGGATGAACTCGCCACGCAGGCGGGCGCGAGTCGTCTGCGGCGGCTCGTGCTTGGCGCGCTCGATCGTCTCGTCATCGGTGATGCGGTCGACCATATCGCGCGCGGCGAGCTTGTAGTACACGCCCCGGTCGGGCCGGATGTCGTGGTACTGCAGGTCCATCAGCGAGATCTTCGGGTCCCGCCACGAGAGGCGGTTGCGGCTCATGTAGCTCTCGATCCACTGGCGCTTGATCACCCAGTCCAGCTCGCGGTCGAGCTGCATCGGATCGGACTCGAGCTTCTCGATGACGTCGGTCCATTTCGCCAGCACTTCCTTGCTGACGGGGTCGGGCGCGATCGAGTTCACGTAGCGGGTGGCGTACTCCAGGTACTCCTTCTGCATCTGCAGGGCGGAGATGGAGCGGCCGTCCTTGAGCTTGATGGTCTCCCGCAGCGTGGGATCGTGGGAGATATCGCGGATGGCCTGCACGGGCGACTGCAGGGAGTAATCGCGGTCGAAGAAGCCGTCCTCGATCATGTCGAGCACGATGGCGGTGGTCCCGATCTTCAGGTACGTCGCCACTTCCGACATGTTGGAGTCGCCCACGATCACGTGCAGCCGGCGGTAGCGCTCGGCGTCGGCGTGGGGCTCGTCGCGTGTGTTGATGATCGACCGTGACGAGGTGGTGGCGCCCGAGATCTCCTGGCAGATGTGCTGTGCGCGCTGGCTCAGGCAGTAATGGAAGCCGCGCGGCGTCTGCAGCACCTTGCCCGCCCCCGCGAAGATCTGCCGGGTCACGAAGAAGGGGATGAGGGCCTCCGCCAGCCGCTGGAACGACACGTCGCGGCTGACGAGATAGTTCTCGTGGCAGCCGTACGAGTTTCCCGCGGAGTCGGTGTTGTTCTTGAAGAGGAGGATGTTGCCCGAGATCCCGTCTTCGCGCAGGCGCTTCTCGGCCTGGTGCAGGAGATCCTCCACGATGCGCTCGCCCGCCTTGTCGTGGATGACGAGCTCCTTGACGTCGTCGCACTCCGGCGTCGCGTACTCGGGATGGAAGCCGGTGTCGAGATAGAGGCGCGCGCCGTTCTCCAGAAACACGTTCGCGTTGCGGGCGCCGGGGATCACCTTCTCGAACAGGTACCGCGCGACGTTGTCGGGCGAGAGACGGCGCTGGCCGTTCAGGGTGCAGGTGAGGCCGTACTCGTTCTCGAGGCCGAAGATCCGGCGCTTCATGACGCGAGTGGAGAGACCGGCACGGGCGGCTCCATTGACTTCAGCGTAGCACGGCTCACTTGGCCGTGGCGAGGAGTTGGGCGAGGGCTTCGGCCGGGATGCGGCGAAACTTGCGCCGCTCCTTGGTCCGGTCGAGCACGGCCACTTCCAGGTCGCGCTCGCTCAGGGTCTTGTTCTGGGTCACCGTGAGGGCGCGCACGCCGAGCTGCAGGGCCTCGTCGAGCGCGAAGGCTTCCTTGTAGTGATCCTTGAGAAAGCGGCGGATCTCGTCCGCCTGGCCCCCCATCGCCGCGTAGTTCTTCTCGTCCTCGATGGTGCCGTCGTAGAGGATGTGGTAGATCTCGTTTTTGGTGCCGTTGTTGCTGTCGCCCACCTCTGCCACCAGCACCTCCACCTCGAAGGGCTTCACGTCCTGGGTGAAGATGTTGCCCAGGGCCTGGGAATACGCGTTGGCGAGGGCCTTGGCCGTCACGTCGCCCCGGCTGTAGGAGTAGCCCTTGATGTCCGCATGGCGGATACCGACGATGCGGAGGTTCTCGAACTCGTTGTACTTGCCCACCCCTGCGAACGCGATGCGGTCGTAGATCTCCGAGACCTTGTGGAGCAGGGTGGACGGGTTCTCGGCCACGAGCAGGATGCCGTCCTTGTACTCGAGAGTCACGATGGACCGGCCGCGCGCGATGCCCTTGCGGGCATACTCGGCCTTGTCCTTCATCATCTGCTCGGGACTGACGTAGTAAGGCAGCGGCATGGCGGACTTAGCTCCCGGTCCCGTGCATGGTGCGGTCGGCGAGGATCGCCTCGCAGGTGCGCTTGACTTCATCCTCGGGCACGTCACCGAAGCCGCTGCGGCTGATGGTCTTGACGGTGGGGAAGATCCCGCGCACGAGATCGGGGCCGCCCGTGCCCACGTCTTCGTCCGCGGCGTCGATGAGCGCCTCCAGGGCCACCCGCAGCGCCTCGTCGCGTCCCATGTCGCGCTTCCACAGCTTCTTGAGGGAGTCGCGGGCGTCCTTGGAGCCGCTGCCCTGGGCGTCGTAGTTGGTCTCCTCGTAGCGCCCGCCCGTGATGTCGTACTTGAAGAGGCGGCCGAGGCCGACCTTTTCGTCGAAGCCGGCGAAGATCGGCACCACCGCCAGTCCCTGCATGGCGGCGGGCAGGTTCATGCGGATCATCTGCCCGAGCTTGTTGGCCTTGCCCTCGAGGGACAGGTTGTCACCCTCGACCTTCTCGTAGTGCTCGAGCTCCGTCTGGAAGAGCTTCGCCATCTCCATGGCGGGGCCCGCCGCCCCCGCGATGCCGACACCCGAGAGGTCGTCCGACTTGAAGATCTTCTCGATACGGCGGCTGGCCACCTGGTAGCCGGCGGTGGCCTGGCGGTCACCCGCCATGATCACGCCGTCGCGGTACCGCATCGCGAGCACGGTGGTGCCGTGCGGGACGTCCGCGCGCGCGTCGCCCGCGGCCGTGGGCGTGCCCAGCAAGTGCGGCGAGGCCCGGCGCAGCAGGTCCACGAAGCTGGGGCTGCCGTCGGCGATCAGATGCTGCCAGCGCTCGTCGTTCATCGGTCTCCGTTCACATCCCGCTCGAGCGGGAGATATTGCGCAAGAGGTCGGCGGCGGTGGGCGACTCCGTGAGCAGCTGGCGGACGTGGGCCTCGGTCCCCCGCAGGGGCTCGAGCATGAAGATCTTCTTCAGCGGCCCTTCCTTGAGATCGAAGATCACCGAGTCCCAGCTCGCGGACACGATCTCGTCCGCGTAGCGCTGCAGGCACATGCCGCGGAAGTACGCGCGCGTGTCCTTGGGCGGATCGTAGATGGCCTTGGAGATCTCGTCGTCCGTGACCAGCCGCTCCACCGCCCCCGCCTCCTCGAGCTTGGAGTAGAGCCCTTTGCCGGGGCGAATGTCGTGATACTGGAGGTCGATCATCTGCACGCGCGAGTCGTTCCACTCGAGATCGTGCTTGTCGATGTAGTTGCCGATGAGCTGGTGCTTGATGACCCAGTCCAGCTCGCGCCCGAGCTGCATGGGGTCCTCGGCGAGCTTGTCGAGCGTGAGCTCCCAGCGCGCCATGATGTCGTTCACCCACGGATCGTGCTCGCGGTCGCGATAGTACTTCTGCGCGTACGCGAGGAACTCGCGCTGGTGGTCCACCGCGCTGATGGTGCGCCCGTCCTTCAGCTTGATGGTGTCGCGGCAGGCGAGGTCGCGCGAGACCTTGCGGAAGGCCGCCACCGGCCCCTCCACGGAGAGGTCGCGGTCGATGAAGTCGTCCTCCACCATGCTGAGCACGATGGCCATGGTGCCCATCTTGAGCCAGGTGGAGATCTCACTCATGTTGGCGTCGCCCACGATCACGTGCAGGCGCCGGTACTTCTCCGGATCCGCGTGGGGCTCGTCGCGCGTGTTCACGATGGGCCGCGAGTGCATGGTCTCCAGCCCCACTTCCGTCTCCAGGAAGTCGGCGCGCTGGGAGATCTGATAGTCGCACGGCTCCGCGTTGTTCTCGTAGCCGAGCTTGCCCGCGCCCGTGAAGACCTGGCGAGTCACGAAGAACGGCATCATGTACTGCACGATGCGGGCAAACGGCACCTTGCGGTCCATCAGGTAGTTCTCGTGCGTGCCGTACGAGTTGCCTTTGTTATCGGTGTTGTTCTTGTATATCAAGATGCGCTGCTCGGGCGGCGACACCGCCTCCGCCCGCTGCCTCGACAGATTCAGGATTCTTTCCCCCGCCCTGTCCCATATGACGGTATCTCTTGGATTCAGGGTTTCCGGACTCGAGTACTCCGGGTGCGCATGGTCCACGTAGAAGCGCGCGCCGTTGGAGAGGATGAGGTTGATCAGGCGCGACTCTTCCTTCGACGTGCCTTCCTTCTCCTCCATGTACTCGAAGCCGCGCGCGTCGCGCAGCGGGCTCTCCGCCTCGTAGTCCCACCGCACGCGCGACGAGCGGTACGTCTCGTACGAATTGATCAGCAAGAGCGAGGACAGGATCGGATTGAAGTCCGGCTGGTTCTTGACGGTGATCCCGTACTCGGTCTCGATGCCCATGACTTTGGGAATGGCCATTCGGTTACCTCTGGATGCTGTGCCTGGGGGTGTCTATTGGAACAATGGGGGGGCGCGACCGCCCCCCCATCTCCCCCCGCCGCGATCACCGCGGCAAGGACGTTGGCTTCGCGTTACAGGTACTGGCCGGTGTTCACCACGCGCTCGACGTTGCGCTGCTTCTCCTTCGTCTCGCCCATGAGGGGCTTGACGTAGACGATGCGCTCACCCTTCTTGCCGGCGATCTTCGCCCAGTCATCGGGGTTCGTGGTGTTCGGCAGGTCTTCGTTCTCCTTGAACTCCTCGCGCACCGCGAGCATGAGGTCGTCCGCCTGGATGCCCTTCTCGCCCTTGCTGATATACCGCTTGAGGGCCAGCTTCTTGGCGCGCCGCACGATGGACTCGATCATCGCGCCCGACGAGAAGTCCTTGAAGTACAGAACCTCCTTGTCGCCGTTGGCGTAGGTCACCTCGAGGAAGCGGTTCTCTTCACTGAGGCTGTACATCGCCTCGATCGACTGCGTGATCATGGCGTCGACGGCTGCCTGCGCGTCGCCGCGGTGCGTGCGCACCTCCGACTCCGCGATGGGAATGTCCGTCGTCAAGTACTTGTTGAAGATGTCCTTGGCCGCCGCCTGGTCGGGCCGCTCGATCTTGATCTTCACGTCCAGCCGGCCCGGGCGCAGGATGGCGGGGTCGATCAGGTCCTGGCGGTTGGAGGCGCCGATGACGATGACGTTCCGCAGCCCCTCCACGCCGTCGATCTCGGCGAGGAGCTGCGGCACGATGGTGGTCTCCACGTCGGAGGAGATGCCGGTGCCGCGCGTCCGGAAGAGGGCGTCCATCTCGTCGAAGAACACCACC
>JBKKCN010000108.1:0-4696 GCA_046712525.1 Candidatus Rokuibacteriota bacterium | reverse complement strand
AAGGCAACTGGAGGAGCCTTCAATGGCCGACCGCAAGTATCGCCAGCAAGGTTATCGCAGCCCCGGCCCCCGCGCCGAGCCGCGACGACCGCCACCACCGCCACCGCCCGCCTCCGACGCGCCGCGGGGAGGGGCAATGCTGGCCACGAAGGGCGTATCGCGGTGTGCCGCCTGCAGCGCCGTGCTCCCGATCGCCACCGCGTCGCTGAAGGAGTGCCCGAACTGCCGAGCCGCCCTCCACGCCTGCCGCCAGTGCACGCACTTCGAGCCGACGCGCCGCTTCGAGTGCCGGCAGCCCATCATCGAGCGGGTCGCGGACAAGAATGCGGGCAACGAGTGCGACGGCTTCGCGCTCCGCGTGACGGTGGAGCGGGACGCCTCGCCGGATTCCACGCGCCCCGGCGACATCCGGCGCGGGTTCGACAACCTCTTCAAATCGTAGGAGATCGTATGGCCGCGCACGCGCTGTACCTGGTCCGGATGGATGTGGCCCACGACCACGAGGCGACTTTCAACGAGGTCTACGACAAGGAGCACCTGCCCGCGCTGCGCGCCGTGCCCGGCGTCCGGCGGGCGAGCCGCTATCGCCAGTCGTCGCCGACTGCCCCGCGCTATGTTGCCAGCTACGAGCTCGACAGCGCCTCCGTCGTCGACAGCGCGCAGTGGAAGGCGGCGGGGCAGGTCGGCCGGTACAACGCTGTCGTGCGCCCGCACACGATGAATCGTCATCTCGCCATGTACGAGTGGGTGGGCGGCAGTGGGGCGCTCACCGGCAAAACGCCGTATGTCTTCTGGGTGATGATGGACATCGAGTCGCACCGCGAGGCCCTCTTCAACGAGCTGTACGACACCGAGCACCTGCCCCTGCTGCTGAAGCTGCCCGGCAGCGTGAACGCCGTGCGCTACCGCACCACGGCGGCGGGCGAGCCGCGCTACCTCTGCGCATACGAAGTGGAGAATCCCACGCTGCCGATGTCCAAGCTGTGGAACGACACCTCCGACATCGGCCGCTGGAAGCCCGAGGTGCGGCCGTACACCTCGAACAAGCGCTTCATCGTGAGCGAGCGGACCGTCACGCTCTGAGTGTGGCGAGATCACTCGCGGGCAAAGTCGCGCTGGTCGCGGGAGGGACGCGAGGGGCGGGACGCGGGAT
Source organism: Candidatus Rokuibacteriota bacterium (assembly GCA_046712525.1). GTDB lineage: Bacteria > Methylomirabilota > Methylomirabilia > Rokubacteriales > CSP1-6 > JBBDXO01. Next base: position 3,543 of record JBKKCN010000108.1, on the reverse strand, counting down.
AGCGGTGCAGCTGGGCGCGGCGGGAGCGACCGTCTACGTCACCGGGCGAACGAGCGGGTCCATGCGATCGGAAATGAACCGGCCGGAGACGATCGAAGAGACCGCGGCTCTCGTGGATGAGGCCAGCGGCCGCGGGATCGCGGTGAGGGTCGACCATCTCGTGCCCGACGAGGTTCGTGCGCTGGTGACTCGCATCCAGGACGAACAGGGCGCCCTGCACGTTCTCGTGAACGACATCTGGGGAGCCACCACGATGGAGTGGAACAAATCAGTCTGGGAATCCTCGTTGGACATCGGGCTGCGCACGCTCCGTCTGGCCGTGGACACGCACGCCATCACCAGTCACTTCGCGCTACCGCTGCTCATCAAGACGCCGGCCGGTCTGGTGGTCGAGGTCACTGACGGCACTGATGACTACAACGGCACCCACTACCGGGTCTCCTTCTTTTTCGACCTCGCCAAGGCGGCGGTGAATCGGATGGCGTTCGCGCTCGCGCACGAGTTGCAGCCCTACCACGCGACGGCGGTGTCACTGACGCCGGGCTGGTTGCGATCAGAGGCGATGCTCGAAGCCTACGGCGTCACCGAGTCGAACTGGCGTGATACGACAGCGCGCTCGCCCCACTTCGCGATCTCGGAGAGTCCAGCCTTCGCGGGCCGGGCGGTAGCGGCGCTCGCGCAGGATCCCAACGTGTCGCGCTGGAACGGAAAGTCGTTGTCCAGCGGGCAGCTGGCCAAGGTCTACGGCTTCACCGACATCGACGGCAGCCAGCCCGATGCCTGGAGGTATGTCCCTGAAGTTCAGGACGCAGGCAAACCCGCCGACGTCACCGGCTACCGCTGACATGCGCAAGCCGGCTGTTGCACGAATCTGGGAAGGGCGAACGCGGGAATCGATGGCTGAAGCGTATGCAGAGTATCTTTATGAAGAAGGGGTCAAGAAGCTCAGAGCGACCAAAGGCAATCTGGGCGTCCAGGTCTTTCGGCGAACGCACGACGGAATTGCCGAGTTCATGACGATCTCGTACTGGACATCCAGGGACGAGATACGAGCCTACGCCGGGGACGACATCGAGAAGACTCATCATCTTCCGAGGGATCCTGAGTTCCTTCTCGAGCTCCCGCCCCACGTCAAGCACTTCGACATCCAGGTGAACGAATGAGCCGCGATCGACAGCTCGATGCCGTGATCGTGGGCGCGGGCTTCGCGGGCCTGTACATGCTCCATCGCCTGCGCGGCCTCGGCCTCTCCGCGCAGGTCTACGAAGCGGGCGACGGCGTGGGCGGCACCTGGTACTGGAACCGCTATCCGGGCGCCCGCTGCGACGTGGAGAGCATGGACTACTCTTACTCCTTCTCGGAGGAGCTGCAGCAGGAATGGAGCTGGACCGAGCGGTACGGGTCCCAGCCGGAGCTGCTGAAGTACGCCAACCACGTCGCGGACCGCTTCGACCTGCGCCGCGACATCCAGCTGTCGACGCGCGTCACCGAAGCAATCTTCGACGAGGCGACGAGCCGGTGGGCGGTGAGCACGGATCGCGGCGACGATGTGTCGGCGCGCTTCTGCATCATGGCCACGGGCTGCCTGTCGGCCGCGCAGGTGCCGCTCTTCAAGGGGCTCGGAAGCTTCGAGGGCACGTGGTATCACACGGGCCACTGGCCGCACGAAGGGGTCGACTTCACCGGGCAGCGCGTCGGCATCATCGGCACCGGCTCCTCCGCCATCCAGTCCATCCCGATCATCGCCGGGCAGGCGTCGCACCTCTTCGTCTTCCAGCGCACGCCGAACTACAGCGTGCCCGCCCGCAACGCGCCCCTCGACCCGGAGTACGAGCGAGCGTGGAAGTCGAACTACGCCGAGCGCCGGCGCCTGGCCCGCGAATCCCGGGTCGGCTTCGTCGTCGAGCACAACGAGCAGCCCGCGCTCGCGGTGCCGCCGGACGTGCGCGAGCGGGAGTACGAGCACCGCTGGCGGCGCGGCGGCCTCGGCTTCTCCGCGACCTTTCCGGACCTGCTCATCGACAAGGACGCCAACCAGACCGCCGCGGAGTTCTTTCACGCCAAGATCCGCGGCATCGTCCGGGACCCGAACGTCGCCGAAGCCCTCGTGCCGCGCGACTATCCGCTCGGTACGAAGCGGCTCTGCGTCGACACGAACTACTACGCCACGTTCAACCGGGACAACGTCACCCTGGTGGACATCCGCAAGTCGCCCATCGACGCCATCACGCCGCGGGGCGTGCAGACGCGCGACGCAATGTACGCCCTGGATAGTCTGGTGTTTGCCACCGGCTTCGATGCGATGACGGGCGCCCTCATGAAGATCGACATCCGTGGTCGGGCGGGCTTGACCCTTCAAGAGAAATGGGTAGCGGGCCCACGCACCTATCTCGGCATCGCGACCGCCGGCTTTCCGAACCTCTTCATGATCACCGGGCCCGGCAGCCCCTCCGTCCTCAGCAACATGATCGTGTCCATCGAGCAGCACGTCGACTGGATCGCGGACTGTCTCGTCCACCTGCGTGAGCGCGGTCTCGCCGCTGTCGACGTGCAGGTGGAGGCGGAGGACGCGTGGGTGGCGCACGTCAACGAGGTGGGCCACATGACGCTCTACCCGCAGGCCAACTCCTGGTACATGGGCGCCAACGTGCCCGGCAAGCCGCGCATCTTCATGCCGTACATCGGTGGCGTCGGCGTCTACCGGCAGAAATGCGACGACGTCGCCGCCAAGGGCTACGAGGGCTTCACGCTGGCCTGAGCGGTGGTGCTGCCGGCGACGATGCCGGCCGGGAGCGACTCCACGTGCGCGCAGATATCTCGGGGCCGCGTCAACCAGATCCGATCGCGGTGCCCGACGATGTGCTGCAGCGCCCGCCGCAGCCGTCGGATGCGGTACGGACGCCCGGTCACGAACGGGTGCAGGGAGATCGGGCACACGAGCGGCTGGTGGGCCGATTGCGCAAGGAGCTCGTCGAACTGATCGACGATCATGTCGGCGAACTCGTCGGAGGTGTAGTGGTACCAGATGATGCCGCGAGTGTCGTTCACCTCGATGGGGTAGGGCATGGCGAGGAGGCGGCCCTTGCGGGTGCGCAGCCACACGGGCTGATCGTCCATCGTCCAGTCCATCACGTAGCGGTAGCCCGCCTCCTGTAGCAAGTCCATCGTGACGCCGCTGTTCGACAGCCACGGGCTCATCCACCCCACGGGTGGCGCGCCTTCGTGCCGCGTGATGGTGGCGGTGACGCTGTCGATGAGCGCGCGCTCCTGCGTCTCGCTGAGATGGCCCTGCTCCTCGGAGTTCGTCATGCCGTGGCCGAGGATCTCGTCGCCGCGCTTGCGGAGGCGCTCGGGAATGTCCGGCGCCATCTCGTAGACGGCCGTGTTCATCTGCGCCTCCGCTGGTATGCCGAGCTCGTCGAGCAGCTCGAACAGGCGCCAGATGCCCACGCGGTTGCCGTAGTCACGCCAGCTGTAGATGCTGTGGCTCTGCGCCTGGTCCGGCGGCGCGATGGCGGCGCCCTTACCGACCCCGAAGCCGAA
>JBKKCN010000107.1:0-3513 GCA_046712525.1 Candidatus Rokuibacteriota bacterium | reverse complement strand
GATAGCTTCATCTCGGCGGCGTCGTTCCAGGAGACGACCCGGGTGCTCACGGAAGCGGCCATCTCCGGCAAGACCGACGACCTGCGCGGACTCAAGGAGAACGTCATCGTGGGCCGGCTCATCCCCGCCGGCACCGGCCTCAGTAACTACACGAGAGTGGAAGTGCTCACGCCGGGCGGCGAGGCGGTCAAGCCGCTGGACAGCGTGCTCACCTTCGATCCGCCTCTGGGAGACGGCACCGACGGTGAGGGGTCCGTGGCGGCGGCCGGGTAAATGTCGGCTAACACGTTGACAACACAGGGTGTCTCGGTTATAAAGTTAGAGTTTTGTCGCCGTTAACGGTGACGGAGAGCTATGCCGACTATCAATCAGCTCGTACGTAAAGGCCGCGAAGCGCCGCGTAAGAAGTCGAAGACGCCCGCGATGCAGGCGTGTCCCCAGAAGCGGGGCGTCTGCATCCGCGTGTATACGACCACGCCCAAGAAACCGAACTCGGCCCTGCGCAAGGTGGCGCGGGTGCGGCTCACGAACGGGCTGGAAGTGACGTCGTACATCCCCGGAGTCGGCCATAACCTCCAGGAGCACTCCATCGTGATGATCCGCGGCGGCCGCGTGAAGGACCTCCCGGGCATCCGGTATCACATCATCCGCGGCTCGCTGGACACGGCGGGGGTGGCAAATCGCAAGCAGAGTCGGTCGAAGTACGGCGCCAAGGCGCCGAAGGGGGCGTAGGGATGCGGCGGTCGGGCGCGGCCAAGCGGGAAGTGCTACCGGATCCGAAGTACGGCAGCCGGCTCGTGGCGAAGTTCGTCAACATCATGATGATCTGCGGCAAGAAGTCGACGGCGGAGCAGATCATGTACCAGGCGCTCGCCGCCGTGGAGGATCGCTCCAAGCAGGAAGCGCTCAAGATGTTCAAGACGGCGGTGGACAACGTGAAGCCGGCGGTGGAAGTGAAGTCGCGCCGCGTGGGCGGCTCCACCTACCAGGTGCCGGTGGAAGTGCGGCCGGATCGGCGCACGTCGCTGTCCATGCGCTGGCTCATCGGGGCCGCGCGCCGGCGGCCGGAGCGCAGCATGGCGGACAAGCTGGCGGCGGAGCTGCTCGACGCCGCCAACAACCGTGGCACCGCGGTCAAGAAGCGCGAAGATACTCACAAGATGGCGGAAGCCAACAAGGCGTTCGCGCACTACCGCTGGTAGCCGACAACACCCGCGAGGAGGGGGGCGCAACCTGACCCCCCTCTTCGCTTCTGCGGCGACGAAGATCTCGGCAGAGAGAAAGCAGAGGATCACGTGGATCGGCAGTACACGCTAGAGAAGACGCGCAACATCGGCATCATGGCCCACATCGACGCGGGCAAGACGACGACGACCGAGCGCATCCTGTTCTACACGGGGCGCTCGTACAAGATCGGCGAAGTCCACGAAGGCACCGCGACGATGGACTGGATGGTGCAGGAGCAGGAGCGGGGCATCACCATCACGTCCGCCGCCACCACCTGCTTCTGGCGTGATTGCCGCATCAACATCATCGACACTCCTGGCCACGTGGACTTCACGATGGAGGTGGAGCGCTCGCTGCGCGTGCTCGACGGCGCGGTGGCGGTCCTCGACGCCGTGTCGGGCGTGGAGCCGCAGACGGAGACGGTGTGGCGCCAGGCCGACAAGTACCAGGTGCCGCGCCTCGTGTACGTGAACAAGATGGACCGGGTGGGCGCCGACTACTTCCGCTGCCTGGACATGCTGAAGAGCCGGCTCGGCGCGCACGCGGTGGCCATCCAGCTCCCCATCGGGGTCGAGGACCAGTACCGGGGCCTCATCGATCTCATCAACGAAACCGCCTACGTGTGGGAAGAGGGCGATGAGTCGCTCGGCAAGGACTTCAAGACGATCCCGATCCCGGCCGACATGGCGGACCTCGTCAAGGAATACCGCGAAAAGATGATCGAGGGCCTCGCGGAGGTGGACGACCACCTCATGGAGAAGTATGTGAGCGGTGTGCCCGTCACCGCCGACGAGGTGAAGGCGGCCGTGCGCAAGGGGACCACCCTCATCAAGATCTTCCCCGTCATCTGCGGGGCGTCCTTCAAGAACAAGGGCGTGCAGGCGCTCCTCGACTGCGTGATCGACTATCTGCCGTCGCCCGTCGACATCCCGCCCATCAAGGGGATCAACCCCGAGACACGGGAGATCGAGGAGCGGCCCGCGGACGACAAGGCGCCCTTCTCCGCGCTTGCCTTCAAGATCATGAACGACCAGCACGTGGGACAGCTCGTCTTCCTGCGCGTGTACTCGGGCACGCTGGATGCGGGCTCGGGCGTCTACAACTCTACCAAGGACAAGAAGGAGCGCGTGGGCCGCCTCCTGCGCATGCACGCCATCAAGAAGGAAGAGGTCGACGTCGTGCACGCGGGTGACATCGCGGCCGCCATCGGCCTCAAGCTCACGACGACGGGCGACACCCTGTGTGACGGCGACAAGCCCATCATCCTGGAGTCGATGAACTTCCCCGAGCCCGTCATCGCGGTCGCCATCGAGCCCAAGACGCGCGCGGACGAGGAGAAGCTGGGGATCGCCCTTGCGCGGCTGGCCCTCGAGGATCCGACCTTCCGCGTCACCTCGGAAGAAGAGACGTCGCAGACCCTCATCCATGGCATGGGCGAGCTGCACCTCGAGATCATCGTCGATCGCCTGCTGCGCGAGTTCCGCGTGGAAGCCAACGTGGGCAAGCCCCAGGTGGCGTACCGGGAGACGATCCGCAAGCACGGCGAGGCGCAGGGCAAGTTCGTCCGGCAGACGGGTGGCCGCGGCCAGTACGGCGACGTCTACATCGAGGTGGATCCCGCCGAGCCCGGCGAAGGCTTCTCGTTCGAGAACAAGACGGTGGGCGGCACGGTGCCGAAGGAGTACGTGCCCGCCGTGGAGAAGGGCATCCGCGAGGCGCTGCAGACGGGCATTCTCGCCGGCTACCCCATCGTCGACGTCAAGGTGAAGCTGACGGACGGGTCCTTTCACGACGTGGACTCCTCCGAGATGGCTTTCAAGATCGCCGGTTCCATGGGCTTCAAGGAGGCGTGCCGGCGCGCGAAAGCGGTCCTGCTGGAGCCCGTGATGGACGTGGAAGTGGTGACGCCCGAGGAATACATGGGCTCCATCGTGGGCGACCTCAACAGCCGCCGCGGCCGCATCATCTCGATGGAGGCGCGCGGCACCTCGCAGGTCATCCGCGCTCACGTGCCCCTCGGACACATGTTCGGTTACGCGACGGAGATGCGGTCGATGACCCAGGGGCGCGCGACGTACACGATGCAGTTCGCTCGTTACGAGGAAGTGCCCAACGCGATCGCTGAAGAGATCATGGCGAAGGTGGCCGGCAAGCCCGCCGCCCGCGCCGGTACCCGTTAAGACAGGACTGAGGAGCGACACATGGCGAAGGCGAAGTACGAGCGGACGAAGCCGCACGTGAACATCGGGACGATTGGGCACATCGACCACGGCAAGACGACGCTGA
>JBKKCN010000106.1:0-10310 GCA_046712525.1 Candidatus Rokuibacteriota bacterium | reverse complement strand
ACGCCTCAGGGACGAACGAGGAGGCAACGACGCAGATGCGCCGTTTTCATCGCCCTGCCGGCGGCGTGGTAGCCAGGCGCGGCCCGCGCGGCAACGTCAGCTGAAGCTCGCGGCAGCGCTTGCGGAGGGTGTTGCGGTTGAGGCCCAGCACCCGCGCCGCGCGAAGCTGGTTGCCGCCCGTCATGGCAAGCACGTGGATGATGAGGGGACGCTCGAGCAGCGTCATCGTGTCCCGGTGCACGCGCCGCGAGCCCGTCGTCATGAGGTGCTGCACGATGGACGGCACGGCGTCGGCGACGGCACGCGAGAGCAGGCGCATTTGCGCCCCGCCCGCCCCGTTTCCGCCGTCGTCGCCGTTCTCGTGTTGGTGCACGGTCTTTGTCCCGTCTAGAAGAACAGGTAGTGAAGCGCCAGCGTGATCGTGTCCTGGGCCTTGGACGTGGCCCCCGAGCTGCGGACACGGAAGACATTCTCGTTGGCCTGATCGTGGCGGTACTCGACGCGGCTGAAGAGGCCCTTCCAGATGTTGTATTGCGCGGTGGCCGTGACTTCCCACAGCTTGACCTTCGAGCCCGGACCGATCGCGAGCGTGCGCACCCCGTCGGTGTCCTGGAAGTACTCGCCGCGCAGCGCGGTCCGCAGCTTGTCGGTCCAGTCGTACGCCGCGTAGGCGGCCACGCCCCACCACGTCGCGTCCGTGTCGCTCGCGCCCGCGCCCACCAGCGACACTTCCTTCTCCTCGAATCCATAGTCGACGTTGAGCCCGAGCGTGAGGCCTTTGATGCCGGTGTAGTTGGCAACCACGTCGAACACGGTGCGGTTGTGGTCTTTGCTGAACTGCTCGGGGCCCGTGATGAAGTTGAACGAGGTGGTGAAATCCTTGAACGGCGTCATCAAGACCTGGCCCATCCACGACACGTGGTTGTTGGGGTCGTCGACGACGTCCCAGCCGAGGACCGGCCCCGCCGTCACCGTGAGCCAGTCGGTGATCGAGTACGAGGCGAGCGCGCCCACGTGCGTGAGGGGAATGGAGAAGGCGAACATGAACGAGCGGGAGAAGTTGAGGTTGAGCGGCCCCTCGATCACCTCGTAGCCGAGGAGCGTGACGAACTTGCCCGCCTTGATGGTGAGCCCGGTGCCCACCGGGATCTTGTACGAGAGGTACGCCTCCTGGATGTCGACGTGGGCCGTGTTATCGAAGGGAAAGACGTCCTCTTCGCGGCGGAAGAGGCCGATGGCGTGGTTCTTCTGCGCGTCCTGTCCGCCCGTGAGCACGAGCCCGAACCCGAAGGGGTATTGATCGGAGGGATCCTTCTTGATGCTGAACTCGAACATGTTGAACGTGTAGCCGGTGTCGAAGTCGTAGACCCGTAGCTCATTGACGTCCTGGCTCCCGGCGCCCCTGAGGTTGAACACGTAGCTGTTCTCGACGTAGCCGAAGAAGACCAGCTCCTCCACGAGCGTCTTCGGCTTGTCCTCCGGCTTGGCCGGCGCCGTCTGCGCCGACGCCACCGCGGTCGTGGCTGCCAGCACCGCAACGGCGATCCAGCCTGCCAGGAATCGAGTCATCAGGTCTCCCCCTTCGCCTCAGGTAGTCGCGGACACCTTGCGCGGTAGTCCGGGTCAGCAAGCGTCGTGCCGCACCCGGGCTGCACGCCACCATAGATTTCACGCGCATTTACCGGAGGGCGGGATCGCACGCCACTGCCGCAGAAGCGGGCAGCGCGGCGGCACTGCCCATTCGCTCGGCAGATATGAAGGGTGCGGGGTAGTATGCGCTACCGCATGATCTCGCTCGAGGACGTCGTCGATCACCCGCCCATCGTGCACGGCGGCCTCACCACCTGGGGCATCAGCTTGCGTCTCGCCCGCTTCCTGGACGCACAGCTGACGCCGCAGTCCACCACGCTGGAGACGGGCGCCGGCCTCAGCACGATCCTGTTCCTGCGTCGCGGCGTCGCACGCCATATCAGCATCACGCCGTACGAGGCCGAGTTCACCGCGATCCGCAGGTACTGCACCGACGTCGGCATCGACACCGGCGCCCTCGAGGCGGTCTGCGCCGGCTCTCAGCGCTACCTTCCTTCCGCCGCCCTGCCGCCACTCGATCTCGTCCTCATCGACGGCGCCCATGCGTTCCCCGCGCCCTTCCTGGACTGGTTCTACACTGCGGAGCCGCTCAAGGTCGGAGGGCTGATGGTGGTCGACGACCTGCCCCTCGCCACCGGCACCATCCTGGCGGACTTCATGCGCGCCGATGAGCGATGGGACGAAGTGCTGCGGGACGACCGATTCGCCGTCTATCGCAAGCGCGTCCACCCCATCGCGGACGAGCGAGACTGGCTGGCCCAGGCCTATCTCGTCAAGTCGTACCCGGTGGCGGCCGTGCGGGTGATCAAGGCGGGTCCGCTCCGTCGCGTGCTGAGCCTGGCGAGGGCGGCCTGGAAGGAGCCGGAGCTGGTGAGGCGGAAGCTACGAGCGCTGCGCGGCCGACCCCGTCACTGACACAGCACGTCCAAGTCCGGCGCGATCAGAAGCTCCATTCCGAAAAGAGCTTTTGCTTGAAGGCGGTCAGCTCCTCGACGGGCGCCGCGGCGGGTGCGCTCGTGGTGGCGGACATCTCGATGACCTTGTCGTCCATTCGCTGGAGGCGGTGCGCAAGCACGGCGGCGATGGTGGCGATGAGCTTGTAGGCGGCCAGACTCTCCGACTGTCGCAGGCGGGAGAACTGCGTCTTCGAGAGCTGGTGCAGCTCGCAATCCGTCTGCGCCCGCACGGACGCCGTGTGGTTGCGCTCCAGGAGCAGGCTCATCTCACCGAGCACGGTGGGCGCCTCCACGGTGGCCACCGTCTGCATGCGACCGGTGCGCGTCGTGCGCAGGATCTCGACGGTGCCCGTGGCGAGCAGCATCAGCCCTTCGGCGCCGTTGCCTTCGCTGAAGATGAGCGAACCCGCGTCCGCCTTCACGGGCACGGTGGCCTTCGCGATCTGGTCCGCCTCCTCGTAGGTGAGCCCCGTGCCGAGCATGGTGCGGATCAGCTTCAGGAGATCCGCCGGCGGCACCGTCACACTCCTCGGAGGACGGTGGCGCGTCCCACGCGGCCGATGGCCACGATGAAGGCGGCGGTGCGGAAGGACACCTTGCGCTCGCGCACGACGCGCGCCAGCGTGGCGTACGCCTCGCGCATGTGGCGCGCCAGCTCGGCGTTGATCTTGTCTTCCTCCCACGAGAACTGCTGGATGTTCTGCGCCCACTCGAAGTAGGAGACCGTGACGCCGCCGGCGTTGACGTAGATGTCGGGCAGCACCACCACGCCGCGCTCGGTCAGCATCTCGTCGGCCCTCGGCGTGGTGGGCGCGTTCGCGGCCTCCAGGACCACGCGCGCACGCACGGCCTTCGCGTTGGCCTCCGTGATGACGCCGCCGAGGGCCGCCGGCACCAGCACGTCGACGTCGGAGAGCAGCAGGTCCTCGTTGCTGATCGCATCCGTCCCCGTGAAGCCCACCACCGAGTGCGTCGCCTTCACGTGCTCGATGAGCTTGGGGATGTCGAGCCCTTCCGGATTGCGCACGCCCCCGCTGGCGTCGGAGACGGCGACGATGCGGCCCCCGCGCTCGTGCAGGAAGCGTGAGGCCCAGGAGCCGACGTTGCCGAAGCCCTGCACCGCGAACGTCTTGCCGCGCACCTCGCCCGTGCCCGCGTCCTTCAGGAACTCCTCGAGCGCGAACACGACGCCACGGCCGGTGGCCTCCTCACGGCCGCGCGAGCCGAAGAGGTCGACGGGCTTGCCGGTGACGACGGCCGGTGAGAAGCCGTGGATCTTCGAGTACTCGTCCATGATCCACGCCATCACCTGCGCGTTGGTGTTCACGTCGGGCGCCGGGATGTCGGTGTGGGGGCCGATGATGTCGTGGATCTGCTGCACGAAGCGCCGCGTGAGCCGCTCCAGCTCGCGCGCCGACAGCTTGGCAGGATCCACGGCGATGCCGCCCTTGGCACCGCCGTAGGGCAAGTTCACGACGGCCGTCTTCCACGTCATGAGGGAGGCGAGGCCGAGCGCCTCGTCCAGATCGACGGTGGGATGGTAGCGCAGGCCCCCCTTCATGGGGCCGCGGCTCTTGTCGTGCTGCACGCGATAGCCGATGAAGGTGCCGAGGTCGCCGTTGTCCATGGTGATGGAGACGTCGACCTTCACCTCGCGGAAGGGCGTGACCAGCATCTTCTCGACCGCGGGCGACAGCTCCATCACCCGGGCAGCCTTGCGGAAGTAGTAGTTGACGGCGTCGAAGCCCGACATTCAGGCAATTGTACGACGCCGGTCGCTCGGCTCCGTCAGACTCTGTTTGAGGTGCTCGACGAGGTCCCGCCCCGCAAACAGGGCAGTGTCCACAGTCCGTCGTGCACGACCCCGACCAGCGCGATCCCTGAACCTGTGACTTGTCGAACGGTTGACGGGCGCCTCGGCTTCGGCGCGTGCCGTGCACCACGCAGGCGGCACGATGCCGCGTCCCGTTCTCCTCACTACTGTCATCACCTGTCTGCTGTGGCGGGTGGCGTGGGCGCTCGCACAGCAGCCGTCGATCTACTACGTGTACGACGCCCTCAACCGCCTCACCGCGGTGGTGGACCAGCAGGGCCACGCCGCGACGTACACGTACGACGCGGTGGGAAATATTCTGAAGATCGATCGCGTGGACGCGCCCGTGGGAGCGGTCGCCATCACGCTGTTCACGCCGCTTGTCGGCGCCACCGGCACCACCGTCCAGATCTTCGGCAGAGGCTTCAGCAGCGCGGCTGCCCAGAACGTGGTGGCCTTCAACGGGGCGTCGGCGACGATCACCGCCGCCGCGGCGAACCGTCTCATCGTCACGGTGCCGTCAGGCGCGACGACGGGTCGCATCACTGTGACAACGCCGCTCGGATCCGCGACGTCGGCCGTGGTCTTTCGCGTGCTCGACGTCATCGTCATTCAGCCTCCGGGTCTCACCATCCCGGTGGGCGCCGCGCGTGAATTCACCGCGACCGCCGGCGGCATGCCCACCAGCAACGTCCGCTGGTTCGTCAACGGCATCCCTGGGGGCGAACAGGCCACGGGAACGATCTCCGGCGCAGGAATGTACACGGCGCCGGCAACGTTGCCGTTCCCCTCCGTCGTCACGGTCGCCGCGACGCGCACCGAAGACAGCAGCATCAGCGCGTCGGCCCTGGTCACGATTCTGCCGCCCCTGCCGCTCTTTCTGGTGGCGCGGGGGCTCGCCGTCACGATGGGAGCGCCCGCGCTCGTGCTCGATAAGAGTGTGATGGCATCCGTCAGCGTCGGCGTAGTGGCGGGAGGCGGCGCCGCGTTCGGCGTGGCCGCGCCCGTCAGTGTCCGCGTCGCGGCCATTCCACAGGCCTTTGCCGCCGGCCGTGCCGTATCCGTATCCCTCGCTCCGGTCATTACCGCTGTCGCACCCATCGACGCGCCCGCGGGAACCACGGGGCTCGAGCTCACGATCATCGGCTCCGGGTTCACTGATGCCACGGCGGTCTCCTTTCACCGCAACGGCGTGAGGGATCCGGATATGACGGCGACCAACCTCGCCGTGAACGCCGAGGGCACGGAGGCCATCGTCGACGTCTCCGTGGCGCCCGACGCTGCCCCAGGCCTGCGCGTCGTCCGCGTCACGACGCCCGTCGGCATTTCCACCGCTGTGTCCACGAACGGCAACCTCTTCTCGATCCCCTGAGCATCGGTCAAGGAGGCGGCACATGCGTCGGCTCGTCACGTTCGCGATCATCGCCTGTGTCGGCGCGTGGGCCTCGGACGGCAACGCCAGTACCGGCGCCGACGGCCCCTTCGCGCCCGCCTCGAGCATGACGCTGACGCTTCCGCCTTCCGGTGTCTTCAACTTCACGACGATCACCATCCCCGCGGGTGTCACCGTGCGCTTCACCCGCAACGCTGCCAACACTCCCGTCACGCTGCTGGCCACCAGCAACGTCACGATCGCGGGCGTGCTCGATGTCAGTGGCAGCCCGGGCGGTAACGGCGCCAGCGGCGTGACGTCCCTGGCCTCCAACGCGGGCGCGGGCGGCCCGGGCGGTTTCGACGGCGGGGCGGGCGCGAACGGCATCGCGAGCACCGTCGGGGGCAGTGGCCTCGGCCCCGGCGGCGGCCACAGCAGCGCGCAGGGAACCGGTGGCGGCGGTGGCTTCGGTGCGGCGGGCGCGAACGCTCCCCCCAGTGGCGGTAGCGGCGCCGGCGGCACGGTCTACGGCACGGAAGCGCTGGTGCCGTTGATCGGTGGCGCCGGCGGCGCCGGCGGTGGCTCCCCATTCGGATCGACCGGCGCGGGCGGCGGCGGCGGCGGTGGCGCGCTCGTGATCGCTACCTCCGCGAACATCCAGTTCACGGGAGCGATTCTGGCGCGGGGCGGCACCGGGGGCGGTACGTTCGTGCCCGGGGGCGGCGGCAGCGGCGGTGCCGTGCGTCTCGTCGCGAGCAGCACGTCGGGCACGAACGGCTCCATCGACGTCCGCGGTGGCGCGCCCGGCTCGCTTCCGGGCATCACCAGCGGCGGCGCGGGCGGGTTCGGGCGGATCCGCATCGAAGCCGTTTCCCAGGGTGCGACGATCAACTTCAACACGGTACCGCCCTCGGCGGCGCTGCCGTCGAGCGTGACGCTGCCCAATGCGCCGGCGCTCACCATCGTCGCCGTGGGCGGGATCAGCGCCCCGCCCGCGCCGGGAGCATCGTACACGACGCCCGACGTCGTCCTGCCCGCGTCCACGACGAATCCGGTCAGCGTCATCATCGCGGGCGCCAACGTGCCGCCGGGCACCGCCGTCAGCGTGCGTGTCATCGGCCAGACCGGTGGCACGACCTCGACCACCGCCACGCTGGCGGGCAGCCTGGCTTCGTCGACGGCGACCGCCAGCGTAACGGTGCCCATTGATCGTCCCAGCATCATCAGCGCCTCGGTCACCTTCACGCTCAGCGCCGCCGCCAGCACCGGTCCCGTGGTCGTCGACGGCGAAGAGGTCGAGACCGTTCGCGTCTCCGCGAGCTATGGGGGCGGCTCGGCGCTGATCTACATCACGCGGTCGGGCCGAGAGATCGTGGCCTCCGGGCGATAGCCGGTGCGGTTCATCATCGTCGTGGGATTGATCTTGATGTCCGGCCTCGCGGAGGCGGCTCCGCCCGCGGTCCAGCAATGTGCGGTCTGCCACCGCGGGATCGAGGACGCGCACCCGAAGAAGACGCTCACCTGCACGACGTGCCACACGGGCGACGCCGTCGCCACGACACCCGACAAGGCCCACGCCGGCATGTATGCCAACCCGAGCGATCTCCGTGTTGCCGAGCAGACGTGTGGGGCGTGCCATGCGGCAATCACCAAGAAGGTGAAGTCCTCGATCATGGCCCACCGTTCCGGCACCCAGAGCGGGTCGCTCTTCCCCAACGCGCTGCAGGCCACGCGCGAGGACGTGAAATTCTCGATGGCGCCCGTGCCGACCACGCCGGGGGTCACGCTGCCCAAGGGCCATCCCCTGCCCGCGGGCGCCGTCGCGCGGCTCGATCCCCTGCCCACGTTCAAGGAGAGCGGCAACGTCTTCTTCGATCTCCTGCGCAAGGAGTGCACGTCGTGTCACCTGTGGACGCAGGCGAAATCGATCAAGGGCAACTTCCGCGGCACCGGCTGCGCCGCCTGCCACATGACGTACGGCGAGGACGGCAAGTCCGTCGGCGGCGACGTCGCGATGTCCAACCAGAAGAGTGGCCGGCCCCTGCGCCACGTGCTCACGAAAGCGGTGCCCGTCACCCAGTGCGCCACCTGCCACAACGGCGGCTCCCGCGCCGCCATGAACTTCCGCGGCATGATGGAAGCGCCCGCGGAAGGGCGGCAGACCTTCACCTACGACCAGGACCTACTGCACGGCCATGCCTACTCGCAGCAGACCGCGGACATCCATTTCACGCGCGGCATGGCCTGCATCGACTGCCACACCGAGCGCGAGATGCACGGTGACGGCCAGATCTACGCCAAGCGCCACTACGAAATCGAGGTGCGCTGCGAATCCTGCCACGGCACGCCCGACAAGCTGGCCACCGGGATCACCGCGCAGGGCCGAAAGCTGCGCAACGTCTTCGTCGCCGCCGCGCCGAATCCCGTGGGTCTCGTCACGCTGATAAGCAAGCTCACGGGCACGACGCACGTCGTCCCCCAGCTCGCCACGCTGCCCACGCAGCCGCCCGGCCACGAGCCGACGCACCTGAAGAAGACGGAGTGCTTCACGTGCCACACCGCGTGGGCGCCCACCTGCTACGGCTGCCACATCAAGATGGACTATTCGGCTTACACCAACCCCGTCAACGTTTCCTTCGATAACCTTGCCAACGAGCACTCCAAGCAGGGCTGGTTCCGCCTCACCGCCGGCGTGCGCTTCGCCGACCCCGAGCCGGTGCTGGGTCTCAACTGGCGCGGCAAGGTGGTGCCCTTCGTCTCGCGCGCGCAGCCGCTCTTCAGCTACGTGAACCCGGCGGGTGTGCTGGAGTACGACTTCAAGAAGCTCGGCTTCGCGCACAACCCGATCGTGCCCCACACGGTCGTGAAGCAGGCACGCTCGTGTGAGAGCTGCCACGGCAACCCGCGCGCCCTCGGCCTCGGGGCCTTCACGAGCAAGGAACATCCCAAGCTCGAGGAGTTCAAGCAGCCCGCCGACTACCGGTGGGACCGCATCGTGGACGAAGACGGCCGTCCGCTGCAGGCGCAGACGCTCGACGGCACGCGCCCGCTCAACCGCGAGGAGATGGACCGCATCCGCGGGGCGCCGTTCAAGACGCCGTACGGCGCGCGCCCGGTGGCGGGAGCGCCCAGGCGATGAACCGTTTGTGGACGATGACGATGGCGACGCTTACCGCCACGTCGCTGCTGGTGCCGGCGGTGCTCGCCGATCAGACGATCACGGCGCTGGCGCCCTTCGATACGATCCTCGACGGTCGCAACGAGCTGGTCGGCGTCGCCGTCACCACGGACGGCGTCCGTTATGTCTCCGATCGCGGCGCGGGTCTCGTCTATCGCCTCGACGCGCGCGGGGGGCTCAGCGTGGCGGCATCGAACCTCGATCGTCCCGCCGGCTTGACGCTCGATGGCGAGGAGCGCCTGTTGATCGTCGAGGAGCGGGCGGGACGGATCCGACGCCTCCACGGCGGCAGGCTGACCGTGGTCGCCGCCGGTCTCAATAGGCCGCGCTCGATCGCCCCTGCGGGCGACGGCGCGTTCTACCTGAGTGTCGATCGCGGGCCCGCCTCCGAGCGTGACCATGACGACGAAGACGGCGAAATTGTCCGCCTTGCCGCCGACGGCACCGTCTCCGTGGTCGCCACCGGGATCCGCCATCTGGAAGGGCTCGCGCGCGTGAACGGTCATCTGCTGGCGGCCAGCCGAGGCCTCGCGCACGGCCGCACGGGCCGCGGTGCGGTGCTGCGCTACCCCGTGCTTGCCGACGGCAGTCTCGGCGCGCCTGTCACATGGGTCGCCACCGGCCTGACGAAGCCGATGGGCCTGGCGGCCGACGCACTCGCCGCCGTGTACGTCACGTCCAAACAACTGACGCTCGACAACGACCACGCGCACCGTGCCGTCGGCAAGGTGCACGCCGACGCGCACGTCACCGACTTTGCGGCGCACTTGTCCGATCCGCGAGAGCTGGCCTTCGGGCCCGACGGCGCGCTGTACGTGGCCGACGGCAACTCCGGCCGGCTGCTGCGCTTCCGCGCTCCGCCTGTCCCCACTCTCGACCCGCTCGAGTCCGCCACGAGCCGTCCCACCGCCACCGTGAGCGGGACCACGGAGGCCGGCGCGCGCGTCGATGTCTTCGTCAACGAGGCCACGAGTGCCGCAGCGGTCGCGCCGGAGGCCACGGGCGCCTTCACCGTGTCCGTCCCGCTGACCGAAAACGCCGACAATAGCGTGGAGGTGTTCGCCACCGCCCACGCGGGCAATGGGCTGACCTCGTCGCCGGCGGTTGCCTCGATCGTGCACGACGCCGTCGCTCCCCAGGTGATGTTTCAAGCCCCGCTCGCCGGCGCCTACGTGCGTCAGATCGTTACCGTGCAGGCACGCGCGACAGACAGCGATGGCGCGATCGCCGGCATGACGCTGCGGGCCGCCGCGCAGCCGCTGGCCGCCGTCGTCGCGCCACCACCACCCGCCCCGTCCGCCACGGCCACTGCGTCATGGGATTCGACGACGAGCGCGGATGGAGGCCAGACGCTGATCGCTGATGTCGTCGACCGTGCCGGCAACACGCATTCCGTGACCC
>JBKKCN010000105.1:0-7564 GCA_046712525.1 Candidatus Rokuibacteriota bacterium | reverse complement strand
CACTGGCAACGCACGTGGCGTGGAGATGGAGCCCAGCCGCCACGGGTCCGATTCGGCCACCATCCACGTGGTCGCCGGCACCCCGAGCGCCGGCCTGTCCTCGCCCGCACGCGCGCCAGCGAGCTGGGAAACTAGATGGGATCGATGAGAGGCATTTCGGGGATGAGTCCGAGGCGGTGGGCTTCGCTGAAGAGGCGTTCGATGGCGGCGCGGCCGTCTTTGCCGAGGGCGAGCGTGTAGTCGTTGACGTACATGAGGACGAAGCGCTTGCAGGTTTCCTTGTCGATGCCGCGGCCGTAGCGCATGGCGTACTCGGTGGCTTCGTCCACGTTCGCGTGCGCCCACGCGATGGAATCGCGCAGTCCTTGCGACAGCGCGCGGTGCACGGTGTCGCCCAGCTCGCGCTTCATCACGTTGACGCCGAGAGGAAGCGGCAGCGTTGTGTCGCGCTGCCAGCGCTCGCCGAAATCCATGACTTTGGTGAGGCCCATCTTCTGGTGCGTGATCTGTCCTTCGTGGATGAGCAGGCCCACGTCGGCCTGGCCCTCGAGCACCGCGTTCATGATCTTGTCGAAGGCGACCTCGATGAGGGGCGGATCGCCGACGTACATGCGCAGCAGGAGGGCCGCCGTCGTGTGCTTGCCGGGAATGGCAATCACGAGGTTCTCGAGCTCCGAGAGCGGCACGGGCGCCTTGGCGACGAGGATGGGACCGTAGCCCTTCCCCATGGAGGCGCCGGGATCCATCATCCGGTAGCGATCGGCCACGAGCAGGTACGTCGCGAAGGAGACGGCCGTCACGTCGAGCTCAAATCCACGGGCGCGGCGGTTGAGTGTTTCGATGTCCTCCAGCACGTGCTCGATCTTCACGCCGGGGATCTGCACCTTGCCCGCCGTGAGCGCATAGAACATGAAGGCGTCGTCCGGATCGGGACTGTGGCCGATGCGCACCGTTTGCATCCAGGGCTCCTGTGTCGAAAGTAGCGACGCGCGACCGCATTCTCGATGCCGCGCTCGACGTCTTCGCCCGCAAAGGCTATCACAGGGCTATCGTCGACGACATCGTGCGCGCCTCCGGCACCTCGAAGGGCGCCGTCTATCATCACTTCACGACGAAGGAGGCGGTGTTCCTGGCCCTCGTCGATGACTTCGCGGCGCGCCTGGCGGCGGCGGTGGCCGCCTCCATTGCCGACCGCGCCGGCGCCCTCGCCAAGGTGGAGGGCGCGCTCACCGCCGCCCTCACGACCTTCGCGAGCAACGAGCAGCTCGCGCGCCTGATTCTGCTGGAGGCGGTGAGCCTGGGCGCCACCTACCAGGCGAAGCGCTCCGAGGTCGCCGAGCGCTTCGCCGCCCTCATCCGCAGCTATCTCGACGAGGCAGTGGCGGACGGTTCCATTGCTCCCCTCGACACGAACGTGGCCACGCTTGCGTGGCTGGGAGCGGTCAACGAGATCGTCGTGCAGTGGCTGCACGGCGCCGTCACCGACCTCGCGGCCACGATCCCCGCCCTCACCGGCCTCCTGCTGCGCTCGATCGGCGCCGGCCCGCGCACGGATCGCGCATGAGCCTCGACCGCTCCCTGGAGTCGATCGTGCGACGCGACCGCGCCGTCACGGCGGCCGGACTCGGCGCCCTCACGCTGCTGGCGTGGCTGTACCTCGTGCGGCTGCACGGCGAGACGACGCACATGGCCGACATGGGCATGGCCATCGAGGCGTGGAGGTTACACGACGCGCTGATGGCGGCCGTGATGTGGGCGGTCATGATGATCGCCATGATGCTGCCGTCGGCGGCGCCGATGATTCTCGTCTTCACCGCCATCAACCGCAAGCGGCGAGCCGATGCGGGGACGCCGCACGTCAACACGGCGTTGTTCGTCGCGGGCTACCTCATGATGTGGAGCGGCTTCAGCGTGGCGGCGGCGGCCGCGCAATGGACGCTCCAACACGTCGCGCTCATGGCCCCGGCCACGATGACGGTGGGGCCCCGGGTGGGCGCCGCCTTCCTCATCGTGGCGGCCATCTACCAGATCACACCGTTCAAGTACGCATGCCTGGCGCGCTGCCAGACTCCCTTCGGGTTCCTCATGGCGGAGTGGCGCGAGGGGGACGCGGGCGCCTTCCTCATGGGGGTACGCCACGGGCTCTTCTGCCTCGGCTGCTGCTGGGTGCTCATGGCCCTGCTCTTCGTCGTCGGCGTCATGAACCTGGCGTGGGTCGCGGTCCTGGCGGGATTCGTGCTCCTCGAGAAGCTCGTCGCCCACCGCAGCGTGAGCTGGGCGAGCGCGGCAGTGCTCGTGGCGGGCGCCGTGTGGATGATCACCGCACGATAGCGTGCTCGTGGCGCCGCCGTGTATCAGATCACGCCCCCGAAGTACGCGTGCAATGCCGGAGCCCACCGGGCTTCCTCAGGTCCGACTGGCGCGAAGGCAACCGGGGCGCGCTCTCGGCCTTCGTGCTACTCGAAAAGCAGGTACCGCTGGCCCGGGCCGGCTGGATGATCCTGCGCTGACGAGCACCGCTCCATGCGGAGGAAGGGCGCCCGCTGGGTTACCGATTAGCGTGGCGCGAGTGTGTCAACCGAGTGCGGTTTTACAACCATCCAGAAGCCGTTACCAAACCCTCTGACATCCGTGAGGCCAACGTGGTCCCAAAAGGTATCAACGAGGCCCTTCAGGTACGCGTTGTTGGTAACGAACTGGCACGGCAGGATCACTTCGTATCTGCTGCTATCGGCAAGCAGCAGAACCGCCAGCAGGTATTGCTCGGAATAATAGCGACATTTCCATCCCGCGGGCCCGGGGGGGTAGTCGCACGGCAGATAAATATCATCGATGTATATCAGGACACCCGGCTTCAATCTTGGAAGTATCTCGAGAAAGACAACGGTGACGTCCGAATTCTGAAAGCAGCGGTGGGAATTGTCGATCATCAGGATATCGCCGGCACCCAGATCGTCGAACACGAGGGGATCCGTTTCTTCCAGGGGTCGACGAATCAACTCGTCACAGAGGCTGTCGATCTCCGCCCTGGGATGAGGATCAATCGAAACGATTCGCGTTCTGAGATTATTCTGTTGGATGGCCTTTCTGACGAATTTGGTGGAATTGCCCGATCCGATTTCCAGATACAGCTTGGAGTTCATGAGGCCAGGAAAGCAATAGAGCGACACTGGATCCATGTCTTCTACCCATCCGTTTTTCCAGAATGGCTCGATGGGACTCGCAGGCTTCTCAATTGGAATGGAGCGTAACTGTTCGGCGAACAGCACGAACTTGTTTATCGTCTCTTCGTATTTCGAACGATTCTTGTCCAGAACTTCATAGATCAATCCATGGAGTGGCTTCCCATGCCCGTACCGAGGGACGGGATTCACCGGGTAGTCGAGATATATGCGGTATTTGTAGGTGGCAAACTCCCAGCGCAATTGACGAGCGGCATAGAGCCACCGAATCAGAAAAGACCTTTCTGCCAACGCTCTAAACTCTGGCGAATCAAATATCGGACCGAGCATATCCTTCCTCCTTCACGCTTTTGTCAGAGGCCTTTCTACCGCCTCGATGCCCGCGCTCACCCCAACTGTGCTAGCAGATGTGGTCATGAATTCTGAGTGGACTTTACGCCCGTTGCTTTCAGATCGAAGCGCTTCGCGGTGATCGATTCCCCGGCTATCCCAACGTTGACGACAGCGCCATTTGGCGTGGACGCCGAGACGCCCGAACGGCCCTTCAGAATCGAGAGCGGCCGGTACGCTCTTCCCCGCCGTCGCCGGCTAGAGGGCGCCGGCGAACCCCAGCCGGAAGTCGCCCGCGCGGATGGCGCGAATGATGGCATCGCGCTCGCGGGCCGCGTCGACCTCGATCCAGGCGCGGCCGAAGTGGGGTGGACGGTGCGCGTCGTCGGTGGCCAGCTTCACGAGCGGGATCTCGTTGGTGTCGTAGAGAGGGCGGTAGAGGCCGGTGTCGGTGACCTCGATCGCCTCCAGCGGCCATCCGGCCCGGCGGATCTCGCGGACACGATCGACGGTCTCGTCGACCGATAGCTTGTAGCGGGCGGGGTGGTTGAGGATATACAGCGTCTCCGTGTCGCCCTGCACGCGTCCCACGTGCTGCGCGAAGCGGCCGTAGTCCAGCTCGACCCCGCGGAAGAGGAGCAGCCGAGTGGCGAGCGCGTCCAGCGCCTCCGTGTAGCCCGGCTGCACGAGATTGTCATGGCCGAAGTGGTCGGTGATGGCGAGGAAGTCATAGCCGCGCCGCTCGTACTCCTCCACGAGCGCGGCCGGCGTCTTCGTGCCGTCCGAGAACGTCGTGTGCGCGTGGAGGTTTCCTCGCAGCAGCGCCATCAGGCCCTGCCGCGCACGTGAGCGGCGATCTCGTCGAGCCGGGCGAGCCACACGCGCGGGGTGTGCCGGGCGTGGTCCACGAGCTCACGCAGGCAGGCGAAGCGCGAGGGCCGTCCGATGATCTGCGGGTGGAACGTGAAGTTGACGACGCCTCCCATCTCGCAGATGCCGTCGAACTCCGTGAGCCAGCCCTGGAGCACCGGCCCCGGCGCCTGGATCGAGCGCTGCCCCGTGAACATGAAGAAGGGCGCGTCGTCGAGCACCCAGGACACCGGGATCTCGACGAGGGATCGGCCGTCGATGGCGGGGTGCAGGTAGGGATGTACGCGGTCCATCATGTTCGACGAGTAATCGAAGCCGTGGCGGGCCAGCAGCGGCAGCGTGCGCTCCGACAGCTGCCACGCGGGCGCGCGGTAGCCGACCGGCCGTCGTCCCGTGTGCTTCGTGATGACGTCGATGCTGCGCACGAGGATCTTCTCTTCCTGGGCGGCGTCCAGCTCGCTCACACGCTCGTGCACGTCGCCGTGGCAGCCCACCTCGTGGCCGCCGGCCACGATCGCGCGCACGGCATCCGGGTAGTGCTCGACGACCCAGGCCGGAATGAAGAACGAGGCCCGCAGCTCGGCGCTCTTCAGCAGAGACAGGATCATCGGCAGCGCTTCCACGACGCCGTAACGGCCTTGCGAGAGCGTGACGGGCTCGGAGACGCCCCGCGCCATCCACAGGGTTTCGGCGTCGAGGTCGAAGGTGAAGGCGCACGCGGCGCGAGCGCCGCCCGGCCAACCGGACTCGGACATGAGCGTCAGCGCGGGGCGCGCTTGGCGGTGGCGGGGGGCGGGCCGTCCCAGGTCACCGAGAACCCGAGCGCGAACCACCCGGTGTTTTCGGGCCACTCGCGCGAGCGCGAGCCCACCGGAGGATTCGGCGCCGTCCAGCCGGACAAGCCCATCCGGCCGGTGCTCGTCGCCGTCTGATACGTCCGGGTGAAAGGCTCGATGAAGGCGGGATCGTGCTCCACGTTCGCGCCGCGATTGGGATAGACGTCGGCGTCGGGGAGCGGACGCGTCGTCTGATCGTACAGCGGCGGCGGCAGGACCCTCAGCTCGGGCTCGACCTGGCGGGACGCCTCGATGTCGACCTGCTGGGCCACTGCCGGAAGCGTGGCCAGGAGCGTCATGCCGATGATTCCGAAGAATATCCGCATGACCCCATTCTACCGGAGTGAGGGATGGTTGCCTAGCGGATGGCTATCCGGGCAGCGCCACGTTACCGTTGCGCTCGCGGCTGCGAATGGCGGTGACGAGCCGGCCCTCCCCGTCCGTGACCTCGAACTGCTCGGCCACCCCGGCGTCGATCATCTGCTGCACGAGCACCTCGCGCTCCTGCCCCGCGGGCGGCAGTTGATGAGACTTCCACCGCATGACGAAGTACCCGCGGCTGACGTGTGGCAGTCGCGCCTCCGCGCGCTGGAGCTCGATGAGCCCGCGCTCCACCGCGTGCTCGGCGGTGAGGCGCGTCGTGGGCAGGCGCGAGAGGCTTCCGCGCGCCGGACGCGCGTCGGGCCGGATCGGCGATACCCCCCGCTCGCGGTCCAGTACGCGCGCGCGCTCGGAGCGGAAGGCGGCGATGCCGTCGCTCAGGTGGATGTGGCCGAAGCACCGCACGCGCAGATCCGTCGACAGCTCCTCCGCGGACCATGTCGCCACCCACACCTGCTTGCCGAGGGCGTTCACGGCCTCGACAGCAGGCACGAAGTCGTCGTCGCCTGATACGAGCACGGCGGCGTCGTAGGCGTTGTTGGCGGCGTAGTGGATGAGGTCGGCGACCAGCCGCGTATCGACGCGCTTCTCGGTGGTGTACTCGTACTCGCCCCCGCACATCGGGCAGCGGCCCGTGCGGCGCACGCGCGGGTCGCGCTTGACGAAGTAACCGGGGCGCAGCTCGAGGCCCTTGAGGAAGCCTTCGACGAGGGGCGGCGCGCCCGCGGAGACCCCGACGTAGTAGTAGGCGCCGCCGAACATCGCGGTGGGCCCGCCCACCGCCTGGGTGATCCACGTGGCGAGGCGATCGTAGTCGACGCGGAGTGTTTCGTCGAAGCGCTGGAGCGAGCGATAAAAGTTCTGGCCGTCAAAGAAAATACAGATCTTCATCGATACGCCCCCGCCAGCGAACCCTCAGACCCGAATTGTGATCGCGCCGCAGATCGTACCATAGCCGTCGATAACGCTCCCCACACCTGGAAAGAGGAACCATGCCTCACGAGGGGCGGAGGATTAAGACCCGGTCGCTTCCTCACCACCACGGTCACGCTGACACATCCGTAACGGCCAGGAGCTGACCAACCTCGGCGCGGCGCTCGCCGTGCGAGCCCTGAGAGCACGCATGTTTACGCCGCGGGCCGTCGCCGTGGTACGACCCTTGCTTCCAATCGCCGGCGTAACGCACCTTTGGGAGGCCCTCGAATGAGCAAGCCACTCGGCCGCATCCTCATCGTCGACGATGAGCCCGATATTCGGGAGATGCTGACGGTGTACTTCTCCGACGGGCGCTTCGAAGTCATGACGGCCGAGGGAGGCGCCGATGGGGTGACGATCGCCCGCCGTCATCGGCCGGATGCCGTGCTGCTGGATATCTTCACGCCCGAGAGGGGAATGGACGGTGTCGAGGTCCTGCGCGCCATCCGGACCATGGACCCGACCATCGCGGTGGTGATGGTGACCGCGAACGCGAACGAGAGCGTCGGCATCGACACCCTGAGGATCGGCGTTTTCGACTACGTCCCCAAGCCGTTCGACCTCGACGTCCTGGACCGCGTCGTGATGGCCGCGGTGACGGCCGGCGCCCGCTGCGCCATCGCCTCGTAGTAGTCCCGACAGCTCACCCAACGCGTAGCTGCTCGCCACGGGCACCGGTCAGGAAAAGAAAAACGCGGGATCGTGAAATCCCGCGTTTTTGAATGGTGGTCGATACTGGACTTGAACCAGTGACCCCCGGCATGTGAGGCCGGTGCTCTGCCAACTGAGCTAATCGACCGTGCGTGTGAATCTACCACTTGCGCGACGACGGTCAAGCCACCGCCTTCAGCAAGCCCTTGGCGGGCACGGGCCGGCAAAGTACGATGCTTCGATGGTCGAAACGCTTGCACTGGAGCCGATCGCCTGCCCGTTGTGCGGCGCCGCGGGCGCCACGCCGCTGTGGCAGGAGCGCGATGTCGCCCTCGGCGT
>JBKKCN010000104.1:0-5491 GCA_046712525.1 Candidatus Rokuibacteriota bacterium | reverse complement strand
CCCTCGGTCCGACGCGACCACCATCCACGTGGTCCTCGCACCCCGATGCACGCCCCGCCGATTGGTGGCGCACGAGACTACAGACGCGACGCGGTGAGAGCGTCAACGAGGATTCCCTCGCGCAGCCCGTATTCGCTGACAGTGAGCACGTCCGCATGGAGGCACGTCATCGTCTCCAGCACGATGGCGGTGCCCGGGATGATGAGATCGGCGCGCCCCGGCTCCAGGCACGGCAATGCGCCCCGCTCGGCGAGCGTGAGAGATCCGAGGCGGTCACGCCAACGCTCCACGGCGTCACGTTGCAGTTGGTGGCCGTGCACGCGGTCGGGATCATAGGCGGCGAGGCCGAGGTCGAGGGCGGCCAGCGTGGTCACCGTGCCCGCGGTACCGACGAGCCGCACGCCGGCGTCGCGGATGGCGGCCGGCAGCTCGGCGCCCAGCTGAGTGCGCACCTGCGCGCTCATCGCCGCGTAGCGCGGCCACTCCACGCCATCGGGAAACGGAAAGCGCTCCGCGAGCGGGACCACGCCGAGCCGAAGGCTGACGGACGCCGCCACCCGCCCCTCGCGCGCCAGCACGTACTCCGTGCTTCCGCCGCCGATGTCGAAGGTGACGAGCGTGCCCGACGTTTCACCGAGGCCGTGCATCACACCGCGCAGGGTCAGGCGTGCCTCCTCGGCGCCGCTGATCACGCTCACCGGCTGGCCCGTCGCCTTCTGCAGCGCCGCCGCGAAGTCGCCGCCGTTGCCCGCCTCGCGCACGGCGCTGGTGGCGACGATGAGGATCCGTTCCGCGTGCGCGGCGATGGCGCGCGCAACGTACTCGCCGACCGCCGCCGCCGTGCGCGCGGCAGGCGCCTGCGCGAGACGTCCGGTGGCGGCGAGGCCTTCGCCCAGCCGCGTCACGCGCTGGTCCTGCTCGATCGGGGTCCACGCGCCCGCGCCCGGCGCTCCGTCGGCGACGAGCAGACGCACGGTGTTGGTTCCGAGATCGATCGTCGCCAGTCGCATGCGGTCACCAGATATACGAACGCCCCGCCGGATCTCCCGACGGGGCGTTCGAGGATGACGTCGTTCGGTGCTACTTCTTCAGGGAGCGGATGTAATTCACGAGCTCCCAGCGCTCGTTCTCGGGAAGGTGCTTCCACGGCGGCATGGCACCACGGCCGTTGGAGATCTTCCAGAAGAGCTCGCCGTCCGTCTCCTTCTGGACCTTAGCGGAGGTCCAGTCGGCGGGCTTCGGCGGCGGCAGTGCAGCGGCGGCGGCGCCGTCCCCCTTGCCGGAGGCGCCGTGGCACGACGAGCAATTCGTCTCCGCGGACTTCTTGGCGTTGCCGACGCCCTTCACCGGATTCTTCTTGGCCTTCTCGGCAGGGGGAGCAACCCACTCGCCCTGCGCCCACGCGGCTCCGGATACGCCGGCGAGAAACGCCGCCGCCACCGCAGCTGCTGTCAACGTCTTCCCGAACGGCCTCATGGGTTCTCCTCTCTCTGTACCTGTCGTGTCACCTTCACAGCGCTGTCACTGTAGCATGCCCGTCCGTCGAGTTAATCCACACGCGCCTCGGTCGGTTCCAGGCGGGCGGGGGCATTCACTTGCGGCCCAGAGCGGCCAGCATGTCCTCGACGCGGGTGAACTTCACGCGCGGCCGCCCCTGCGCGCGTCCCTGCCCCACCTCGATCTCGTTGAGCCGCTGCCAGTCCTGGTACGACAGGCACCGGGGCTGGCGCTCGCGGAGGAAACGGTCGGCGGCGGCGGGCTCGGGGTGCTCCGGATTGAGCGTGGCGCCCTGCGCGAGATCTTCCATCATGCACGCCACCGTCTCCGCGGCGTCCGGCTTGTTGGTGCCGATGACCCCGCTCGGTCCGCGCTTGATCCAGCCCGCCGTGTATTCGCCGCGCACGGGCGTCTTCGTCTGCGCGTCGAGCACGCGGCCCTTCTCGTTGAGGATGACGCCCCAGCTCTCGTTGAACGGCACGCCCGGCAGCGGCACACCCCGGTAGCCCACCGACCGGAACACGAGCCCCGCGCGCAGCTCTTCGGTGACGTCTGTCGCCTTCGGCTGCAGGGTGCCGGTGGCGGTGGCGTACAGCGTGTTGCGCACGAGCCGCACCGCGCCCACGGCGCCGGTGCCGTCGTCGACGAGCTCCGTGGGAGAGACCAAAAAGCGCAGCGTAAGCCGGCGCGCCTTGCCCGCGGCCGGACGCTGGGCGTAGCTCTGGAGGATCTCGACCTTCTTGCTCGTCGCGCGGTCGGGCGTGCGCTCGAGCGCGTCCCGGCTCAGGTCGTCGAGCCGGACTTCCTCCGGCACCACGGAGATGTCGGCATCGGCGAGCTCACCCAGCTCCTTGATCTCGGGATTCGTGAACGCGGCCTGGGCGGGCCCGCGGCGGCCGAGAAGATAGACCTCCTTGACCCGGCTCTTGCGCAGCGCCTCCAGCGCGTGGTCGGCGATGTCGGTCTTCGCGAGCTCCTCCGGTGAGCGGCTGAGGATGCGCGCGACGTCCACCGCCACGTTACCGACGCCAACGACGACGGCGCGCTCCTGCGCGAGGTCGAATTCGAGATCGCGGAAATCCGGGTGGCCGTTGTACCAGGCGACGAACTCGGTGGCGGGATGGCTGTTGCGCAGGTCCTCGCCGGGAATGCCCATGCGCCGGTCCGTCTGCGCGCCCGTGGCGTAGAAGATCTGGTGGTAGTACGAGCGCAGGTCCTCCACGCTCACGTCCTTGCCCAGCTCCACGCTCCCGTAGAACCGGAAACCCGGGTGCGCCGCCACCTTGTCGAAGGCGGCCGTCACCGACTTGATCTTCTGGTGATCCGGTGCCACGCCGGCGCGGACGAGACCGTACGGCGTCGGCAGCCGGTCGAGCATGTCGACCTCCACCACCAGCCCCTCCTGCTTCAGCAGATGATCGGCGGCGTAGTACCCCGTGGGGCCTGCGCCCACGATCGCCACCCGCAGAGGACGCGCGGCGGTGCCCGGCCCGTCGCCCGGCTGCGACATCAGCTCGCCTGCTTCTCGCCCTGCTCTCCGATGAGCTGAGTCTGCAACGTGTCGACCTCGCCCTGGTACTGATCGCGCTGCGCCTTGACGATGTCGCCAATGGAGATGATGCCCACGAGGCGATTCTTCTCGACCACGGGCAGGTGGCGGATGCGGCGCTCCGTCATCGTGCTGCCCGCAGAGGCGAGGTCGTCCTGCGGCACGCCCACCACCACGTCCCGGGTCATGATCGAGGCCACCGTGAGCCCGAACACGCGCGTCTCGTCACGCGAGGCGGCGCGCACGATGTCGCGCTCGGAGAGGATGCCCACCGGCCGCGCGTTGCCGTCCACGACCACGAGGGCGCCGATGTTGTGCTCGGCGAGCAGCTGCAGGGCCTGGCGAATGGTTTGCTCCGGCTGCACGGTGACGACGCGGGCCCCTTTGCGTGCGAGGAGATTGGCGATGTTCATCGGTGGCCCTCCTTCCGCCCTGATCTTATCGGGCTTGTCTGCCGGAGGCCAGCCAGCACGTAACCGCCGCCACGCCATAGGCGCCCGCCAGCGGTAGGGCGACCGCACCCGCGGCGCCCGCCGCCCACGGCCAGAAGAGGGCGCCACTGGGCAGCGGCGAGTGCACCACACCGAAGAGCGTGGCTACGCTGGCGATCGCGAAGATGGCGGCCGCGAGCGCGTGACGGCGATCCACGATGGACACGAGGGCTGCGCCCCACAGCACCGAGGTGAGGATGAAGCCGTTGCCGAGCACGAGGAGGCTCTGGTGCGTGAGGCGCGCGTCGCCGGTGAGATCGCCCGCGGAGCGACCGAGACCCGCGAGCAGCCCGCCCGCCTCGATGAGCACGACGGCCGCCGCCACCGGAATGAAGGTAAGCGCGACGGCGGCGCCGTGGCGCGGCGGGGAGGCGTGAAAGGCCTGGGCGGTGATCTCCAGGCCGATGAAGATCAGGATGGGCGCCACCGCCGCCTCCGGCAGCACCGCCACCAGCAGGGACAACGCGCCCACCGCCGCCCCCACGCCGATCACGAGCCCCGTGGCGAGCGTGTAGCCGGCGCGGGCGCCCATCGCCTTGTAGGCGGGGTGGCCGATGTAGGGCGTGTTCTGCACGACGCCACCGCAGAGGCCGGCCACCACCGGGGCCGCGGCGTCCGTGAGCAGGATGTCTCGCGTGCGGTACTCGTCGCCAGCGGCGGCCGCGCTCTCCGTGTTGTCGATGCCGCCGATGGTGGTGATGAGCGCGAAGGGCAACGCGACCGACAGATAGGGGGCGACTTCTTCGAGAGCGTCCATCCAGGCCAGCGTCGGCCACGGCGGCGACAGGCGCAGCGCGCCCATCGGCAGCGCGGCGCCGGAGCCGTCGAGCCACGCGCGCAGCCAGAAAATGGCCGTGCCCGCTGCCACGGCAGCGACGGCGCCGGGCACGCCGAAGGGCATGCGCACGCGCCCGAAGAGCGCGAGCAGCAGCACCACGAGGGCGACGAGCCCCACCAGTGGATCGCGCAGGAGCTTGAGGGTGGGCAGAAAGGCGATGAGCAGGATGGCGACGCCGGCGATGGAGCCGAGGAGCGCGGCGCGCGGCACCACGCGACGGGTCCAGTCACCCGCGAAGGCGAGCGCGCACTTCACCAGACCGATGGCGAGCGTGGCCGCCATGCCCACCTTCCACGCGAGAACGGGATCGTTGGTCGCCATCATCACCGGGCCCAGCACGCCGAAGACCATCGCGAAGAGCGTGGGGGTGTCGATGCCGAATGGCATCGCCGTCACGTCGTCGCGGCCGGTGGCGCGCATCAGCCGCAGCGCGAGCACGGTGTAGACGAGGTCGCCCACGAGCACGCCGAGGGCGGTGCCGGGAATCATCCGCTGCAGCACGAGGTCGGCGGGAAACTTGAAGACGCCGATCAGCAGCGTGCCGAGGATGACGAGCTGGGTGACGTTGTCGAGGGCGAGACCGAGGAAGCCGTTGACGTCACCCGGCCCCGTCCAGCGCAGAGGGCGCGGGTTAGCGGGCGCGGGCGTCGGCCGGGGTGAGGCTGGCGAGCTTTCTCGCCTGCTCGCGGATGCGCCTGGCCAGCGCTGTGCACCAGGCGAGCTCGCCGCGGTGGTCGGCCACTTCCTTGTAGTCGAGCTCCATCACGTCGGTGGTGCGACCGTCGAGGACGAGCCGCACGCCGTAGGACTTGCCTTCACGCTCGTCACCGGCCTCCACCACCGCCTCGATCCGGGGATGCTCGCGCTTGGCGTGGGAGTTCACGAACATGCGCAGCCACCGCTCGACTTCTTCGTAGGAGCCACCCGAAAACATGCGCGGATTGTAGCATTGGCCCTTCCGCAGACTTGCCGTGCGCATTGAACACGGGGTGGCGATGCTGTTCGTCTTGAACATGGGGGCCCCGAAGGGCCCCCATGCCCCCTGGTTCCTCGATCTACGGTTGGCGAGCGCCTCGCTCGCTCAGCACTCGTTGAAGCCGCAGGAGAGGCACTTCT
>JBKKCN010000103.1:0-3231 GCA_046712525.1 Candidatus Rokuibacteriota bacterium | reverse complement strand
TCGAACCGCGACAGCGTGGGCTGCGACCCCAAGGCCGCGCCCTCGAGCGGATCGCGGTCGAGCAACAGCTTGTGGATGGGGTCGTCGACCAGCCGCGCGGCGTCGTTGCAGTCTTCTTAGCCACAGGCCAACCCGAACACGCGCTGCCGCAGCAGATCCGCGAGCGGGTGCGCCACCTTGCCGAGCTGGCGACGATCGCGGATGGCGCTGGCCAGTCGCCACGTCAGGCCCAGCCGGTCGTCGACGGCCTTGAGCAGAATGGCGCCGCCGTCGGAACTGGCATGCGGCTGGTCGAACCTGGCGACGACTGGCTTCGAAATCCCGTGGACGTGGAGCACGCTCTGCGCTATACAAGCTGTGGCCATCGAGCCTCCTCGCCTTTGTGCATGGAAGCGTCCCAACACCGCTTACATAGCACCTTTGAGGGGCTCGATAGATAAGGCCGGGGTAGACCGGTCCCGCAGCCGCTCCTCCATGATCTCCGAGTAGTCGAAGTCGGCCGCGATGTCGTCGTTAGTTCATCCGCGCGCTATCTCCCAAGTTTCTCCGTACCATCCGACCGCAACCGTCGCTATCGATCAGAAGTAACGAGTTGGATCGCTGTTCGCCTGCGGATTCCATCGCATGTCGCACGATAACGCCCGATGCTACGCCATCCTGACACGGACTGAAAATCCTGGTGTCGTCGGTTCAATCCCGTCCCTGCCCACCATTTCATCGTCCGTTAAATAGATTGTTAGAAGCGAACGAAAGAGGCCGGTAAATCGCACCGATGCCCCATTGTCCCCTTTTGTCCCCCTGACCTGTTAGCCAGGCCGAGAGCCACGTCATAATGCCGCCAAATGACCGGTATCCCGTTCAAGGACATTCCCCAAGATCTGCTGGAGGAGGTGGGCGCCGACCTACAGCACTATTTTGTCCCGATACTGGGATTGTCCCTCGACGAGCGTCCTGATCCTCTCCGTCTGATTGGCTCCGGTACCCTCGTCAGAATCGACACGACGCATTGTGTGCTGACGGCCGCGCACGTCTGGCAGGCAGCCGAGAGGTTTCCAGCGGTCGGTCTCTCGCTGACCTCGTACGACTCCTGGTTTCACATTTCTCGTGACCACATCGTGGCTCGGACGTGCAGCAGTGAATTGGGTGCGTTTGGCCCGGACCTCGCGTTGCTGGAACTCCCATCGATTTCGGTCGGGCGCATCAAGGCCCACAAGACGTTTCTTAACCTCGTCCAGCAACGTCAAGCTTTCCTGACTGATCCATTGGAGCTCGACCTGGGCATCTGGGCGGTGACGGGGATGTCGGGCGCTGAGAGCGAAATCAACGCGCAACCGGAGGAGAAATCGTTGATCGCGAACGTGCAAGGGCGCGCATCCTTCTCCGGCGTCCGGACGAAGTTCAAGCGTGATGACTGGGATTACGTGGATGTGAGCGCGGACCTGGGGTTGGTGGGTGCCCCGCCGACGTTCGGCGGGGTCAGTGGTGGTGGTCTGTGGCAGATGCCGCTGGCCCTGTCGAAGACCAACGAGCCTTCCTGGCCCGGCCGTAAAGGCTTTCACGGCGTTGCTTACTGGCAGACCTGGCCCGAAGACAACCATCGACTGATTCGCTGCCACGGCCCAGAGAGCATCTTCCAGACTGCGTGGCGAGCCTGGGGGCTTCCTGAGTGATCGAGGTTGCGGGCTACTGGGCCTTGCGCGTGAGTACGACGACGTTGCAACGCCGCGGGGCGAGCTTGGCGGCGGCTTCCGTGCGTTCCAGGGCGGCCCGCACGAGGCGTGGTCACCGTCATGGAGAATGAACTGAAGCGCCGGAACAGCGCCGCGCACCCGTCGGCCATCGTCTTCGGGCAGTACCAGGCGGAGGACGCGATCACCGATCTCGTCAACAACGTCGTGCTGAAATTGCAGTAACGTCGCGCGGATCCGGCGTCCGGGAGGGCGCGTGGAAAGGAGTAGCTGATGTCCGCGAGAGTCTTCACCGTAGGGAGGGCTCTTCCAGGAACGCGGGAGAATACGTTCCTTTTAGGTCTGACAAGTCCCTGTTCGATGCGGGCGGGCGAGGAGCAGAACATCGTCACCCCGTTCGCGCAACGGCGGCCATTACCTCGCCTACTTAGGATCAACGTACCGCGTGCCGGCGAAGACGCTCTCACCGGGCGCCGAGGCCGCACTCCGCGCCCACGACTGGCGGTGGGGCAACATCTGCGAGCTGAGAAACGAGATGGACCGCGCGCCACCATCCTGATCGAACCGCAGCAGCTCGAGCCGGAGGATCTGCCATCGTCCTTGGCGCGACCCTGACGATCGCCCGCGACCGGAATCAGAGCGCGCTCTGCACGGATCGTGTTATACCGTCGTCAAACTCGCCTCGCCTGAGAGGAGCACATAGTCAATGTCCAAGCACGTGGTAACCCGTCGTCGGTTTCTGGGGGGACTCGGTGGTGCCGCCGCAGTGGTCGCCGCTCCCACCTTCGCGCGCGCACAGGTGGTGCCCTTCAAGCTCGAGGTCGACAAGATCGACGTCTACGGCACGCGTGACCCGCAGCTGATGGCGCTGCCCAGCCTGGCGGAGGTCAGCGGGTACTTCAAGGACGAGGGCCTGACCGTTGGGCGCCACTTCGTGGCCTCTGCGGGCGAGCTCCCGAGCATGCTGGCCAGCGGCAACATCGGCATCGGGTGTGGAGGCGTGACCACCCTGATGATCCTCGCCGGGCAGGGCGTGCCCGTGTACGGGATCCTGCAGCAGGGCGATATCTCGGGCACCCAGGCGCTCGTGCTGGGCCGCAAGCTCGCCAACATCAGCGATCCGAAAGCGCTGAACGGGATCAAGGTCGGGCAGACGCAGGGCAACTCGCCGATCGAGGTGTGGACGGGCCTGGCCACGGAGCTGGGCGTCGATCGCAACTCAGTCAAGGTGTTCAACCTGAAGCCGCCGGAGCTGGTGGTTGCGCTCGACAAGGGCGACATCGACGTGATGGCGTCCTTCCAGCCGTACATTTACCAGGCGACGCAGGCGGGCGCGAAGCTGATCGCCACGGGGAATCGCTCGTACTGGCCTGGTCGAGAAGGCCCGCGCAACTGGGTTCGCTCGAACTCGCTGGTGATCGTGACGAAGGCGATGCTCGACAAGACCCCGAACGCGCTCGCCGCCTACGCGCGGGCGGTGACGCGGGCGGCCAAGGACATCAACGCGGACATGCCTCGGGCCGCACAGAAGCTTGCCCCCGAG
>JBKKCN010000102.1:0-5087 GCA_046712525.1 Candidatus Rokuibacteriota bacterium | reverse complement strand
CGGCGGCGGCGACACTGCGCGCGGCCGGCGTGTCGGCGCGGAGGCGATCCTCGGCGACACGGAGGACGCCCACGCGGACCCAGTACACCGACCACGCGCCGAGCGTGACGAGGGCGAGAATCGCGATCGGCGCCGTCCACGCCCGGCGGCGGCCGCGCAGCTCCACGGTGCGCGTGCCGGTGAGGAGTTGCTCGCGGCCGGAGACGAGCCGTGTGTGCAGGGCCACCGTCGCCAAACCGAGAAGGGCCGCCACCACAAAACCGTTGGCGGCGATGCGCGCGCTGAAGTCCAGCGCGCTGTGGGCGACGAGCGCGACTCCACCGGCGAGGGCGCCGATCGCGATGCCGACGCTGTAGCGGTCGTTGCGGCGCGCCTCCTCGCCCGCACCGCCGTCGACAGGACACGCGCCGCGTCCCCGCAAGTGCACCCCCACGAGATCGGCGATGAGGCGCACGGCGGCGAACATGCAGACGACGAGGCCGACGACGCCGAGCTCGAGGGTGAGCTGCAGCAGGTCGCTGTGCGCGTACGGGTAAAAGGTGTCGTGGGGCTGGTGCGCGAGCGGCTGGTAGCGAAAGTACACGTCCCGATACGCGCCCAGACCGACCCCGAACACGGGGAAGTCCTTGAGCATCGGCAGCGACGCCAGGTACTGCGCGCCGCGGTCCACCACCCCGGCGCGCGATTGCGCGACGCGGCTCAGGAGGGGGCCGAACCCGATCCAGCTTCCATAGACCGCGACGCCCACGAGCAGCATGCCGGTGAGCAGAAGGCTGCCGCGTGCCCTTCCGGTGGCGCTGAGCAGGGCGAGGAAGACGAGCAGCGCCGCGCCGAATCCGAGGACGCCACCGCGACTGAGGGTGAAGATGAGCGCGAGCGCCATTACCAGCACGCCCACGAGCGGCACGTAACGGCGCAGCACCTGCTCGCGCGCCTGCCGCACCGACAGCAGTGACCGCCACGACGGCGCCCGCCCGTCGCCCGCGCGGGCGGCGAGCCAGCCGAGGCCGAGGGGAATCAGCATCGCCAGCCACGTCGCGAAGTGGTCGGGGTTCACGAACGTCGCCGAGAGCCGGCCCACGTACGGATGATCGCGCCACCACAGCAACCACGTGTCGCCCGTGAGGTAGTCGACGAGCCCCAGGAACGCCATGAGCCCACCCACGCCGACGAGAAGACGGACGAGACGGCCGACATCCCGGCGCGTGCGCACCACGTTGACCACGAGGTAGTAGACGGCCACGTAGCCGAGGAAGATGAGCGCGGAGTTGAGGGTCTGGCGCGGCGTCACGCTGCCCACCAGCCACGCCGGCACCGGAAAGGCCACGGTGAGATCGGCCGGCGTGGTTACGGGGGCGAGCGCCCACGACACGAGCGTGCGGTTGCCGAGGAGCAGCTGGAGCAGGAGGACGGCGGCCAGAAGCGTGAGCGGCAAGTCCAGTGGCGTGCGGCGCCATTCGAGCCGCCGCGCGACGAGCATCGCCCCCAGCCATGCGGCGATGGAGATGGCGATGAGAAGGAGGGCGACGGCGAGCGGCCAGCTTCGGTAGGCGCCGGAGGCGAGGGGCGCCCAGATGAACAGCGCCATGAGGGCGCCGCGGCTCACCGAGAACAGCGACGGCGTCGAGGTCGCCCTCTACGAGCCCGCGACGCTCATGGAAACGCGTACCGGCTGATGTGCAGGTGCACGCCGTGGCTGCCGGCGGGCTCCACCGTGACTTCGCCGGTGCCGTCCAGGCGCGGCGTGCCCGCGCGGCGCAGCGCCGCCGTGAGCGCGGAGAAGTCCTCGGCCACGAGCGACACCGCCACCATGCCCGCGGTGCCGCCCACCTCGGCGGCGGGAACGACGAGCAGTGCGCCGCTGCCCACGGCGAGCATCGTGCGCGGGCCACCGTTGATCGCGACCTCCTGGAAGCCGAACAGGTTCTGGAAGATGCTCGCCGTCTTGTGCACGTCCTCGGCGCCGATGACAAGGCGCTTGAGGCGCAGGGGCGAGGCGTGACCGCCGCTGGCGTCAGGACCCGGCGTGGCCAGCTCCACGAGCACGCCCGCACACGCGCGCGGGTGCAGGAACGCGACCTGGCCCGCGAGCCCGGGCCGCGGCACCGGGTCGATGATCTCGACGCTGCGCTCCTTCAGCGAGTTGAGCTCGCCCGCGATGTCCGGCGTCTCCAGGCACATGTGATGCAATCCTTCGCCGCGCCGGGCGAGAAAGCGGCCCACGCCCGTGGAGGCCGCGAGCGGCTGCAGCAGCTCGATCTCGGTGTCGCCCGCTGCCAGCAGGGCCGCGCGCACACCCTGGTCGGCGAGGTCCGCTTCCTTGAGCAGCGGCAGGCCGAGGACGTCGCGATAGAAGCGGTACGCCTCCTCGAGGTGCTTCACGACGATGCCGACGTGATGAATCCGTCGCACCACGTTATGGGCCCTCCTTAACGTGCATATGCCGCCGTCCGGCGCGCGCGGGCGTCGCGAATTCGAATCCGGTGATTGGCAAGCAGCGTACCCGGCAGCCGGCGGAGAGGAAAGTAGGCGAGCGCGAGCGTCTCGTCGCAGGTGGTGAGCGTGCCTCCGCGCACGGTGCACTCGAAGCAGAGGCTCACGTAGTGCCACACGTTGCCGTCGGGATAGCGCACCACCTGCAGGGCGGGGTCCGAGTACACGCCGATCAGCCGTCGCGTCCTCACCTCGAGCCCGGTTTCTTCCTTCACCTCCCGCACGACGGCCTGCGTCGCCGACTCTCCTATTTCCATGGAGCCGCCGGGCAGGCCCCACTGGCCGCCGTCCGAGCGCTGCTGCAGCAGCAGGCGGCCCTTGCGGTCGAAGATCACCGCGGAGACGGTGGGCCGGATGCCGAGCGCCCGCTCGTAGTCCGGCTCCAGGGTGATGGTCATCTCACCCACCCTACGCTGTTTTGAAGAGGCGCTGGAATTGCTCCCACGGGACGGGAGGCACAGCGGCCACGCCGCTGTTTTCGTCGACGTGGGCGAGCGACTTCATGCCGACGAGGGCGGTGCCCACGCCGGGTGTAGAGCGGACGAATTGCAGCGCGCGCTGTGCGTCGGTGGTGAGGCCCGGCATGTGCTCGGACAGCACGGGAGGCAGATTGCGCGCGAGGCCACCCTGGTGCACGGAGGCGGAGGCCATCACGTACACGCCCAGGCGCTCGGCAGCGGCGAGCGGCGACAGCATCGTGTTGTCGAGGAGCTGGTTGGCGCCCACGAAAGCCTCAGGCATGGCGAGGTTGTAGGGCAGCTGGATGACGCGAAAGTGGTGATCGGAGCCACCCACGTCGCGCGCGGCGGCCATCAGCTCCGGAAGCGAGAGCGCGCCCGCCGCCGTGGGCGCGAGCCGATAGCCGGTCCACGTGGCGGTGCCGTACATGCGAATGCGGCCGGTGCCGACGGCCTTCTCGAGGGCGGCGAAGGCCACGCGGATGCGGCGCAGGAACGAGTCACGCTCGACTTCGTCGAGCTGGCTCTCGGGGTTGTGGACGTAATACACGTCGATGGTGGCGAGGCCGAGGTTCGCGCGGCTGCGATCGATCTGGTCGTCGAGGTAGCGCGCGGACATGCAATGCTGCCCGCCCACCAGATCGCTCGCCTGCATGATGCCGGTCTCCACGTACGTCGCCGTCACGTAACCAGCGGGATCGGCGGGCACGCCGCCGTCGAAGGCCACAAACCCGCCCTTCGTGGCCACCAGCACTTCGTCCCGCTGCACGACACCGGCACCGATGGCCTCCGCGACCGCGGCCCCGATGGCGCGCTCGCTGCGCTGGTTACGGTAGTTCACCGCGGTGTCGATGACGTTGATGCCCCGCTCGAGGGCGCGCGTCACCGCCTTCGTGTACAGCGCGTCGGTCACCGCGTCGTCGGGACCGAGGTACGTCCCGATGCCGAGCGACGAGATCACGAGGTGCTTGCCGAGCCGCCTGAAGTGCTCGGCGGGTAGACGCCCGCCGAAGCGCGCCGCGTACCGTGCCGTCCCCGCTGCAGTGGCATACCCGTCGATCATCGCCGACATTATGCGGAAAGCGCCGCGCGTGCGCTCATCCTTCTCGGTAGACGAGAAGGAGGGCGCCCACGGCGCTCAGACACCCGATCCAGAACCAGCCGGGGCCACGGCCGGCTTCCGGCAGCCGCAGCTCGAGCCAGCGGCCCCAGCCCGCGAAGGCGCCGAGGATGCCGAGAGGCGCGTGGGTGACCTCGGTGAGGAATTCCTCCTTGAGGTTGAACATCGCGTGGGAGTGCGTGAGGAGCATCCCGCCTCCCACCGCGCACAGCAGCGGGAACACGAAGGCCCACGGACGCGCGGGCAGACGCCGGGTGCGCACCATCCATTCGAACACGCCGAAGGCCACGATGATGACCACGAAGCCGCGATGCTGCAGCACGTCGGGGAGCATGAGGCTCTCCCAGAAGCCCGCGGGTCCCAGTGGCCACGCGCGCGGATCGTTGCGCACGAAGAGAAAGGCGGCGAGACCGAGGAAAACGAGGGGCCAGTGGCGCGCCCGGCGCACGCCGAGCCGCTCCAGCGCCGCGAGCACCCCCATGGTGAGGACGAAGAGGCCGGCCCAGTGATGGTTGTACTCCGACCACGCGCGCTCCACCGGCTTGCGCTCGAGCTGGCGCGCCATGAGCGGATCCGCCGCCTTGAGCAGCTCGTCGATGGGCGGGCTCGACAGGCGCGGCACGGTGGGCGTGAAGCGGGAGCCCACTTCCGCCACCGTCGCGCGATCGGTCGTCACGTCGACGGCGGGCGGCAACGACGTCAGCGAGGCGGCCGCGAAGAGCACGGTGATGACGAGGCCCATCTCGACCTCGACGAAGCGGAACAGGCGCACACTCGGCGGTGCCAAGGCCCGCCGCACGAATCTGAAGTTCGCGTACGCGAGCGTGAGGGCGGCCGCGAGCAGCGCCACCTTGCTCAGGATCATGACGCCGTAGGCAGTGCCGACGAGCGCATCGAGGTCGCCCACGTACACCCACGTGAGCGCATCGCCGGCCACGAGGAGCGTGGCGACGGACCAGAACGCCAGCGTCGAGAAGCGTCGGATCACGAGGGAGGGATCGAGCGGGCTGTCGGTC
>JBKKCN010000101.1:0-6118 GCA_046712525.1 Candidatus Rokuibacteriota bacterium | reverse complement strand
AGAGGCCGGCCGCATAACTGGTGGAGGACCTTCGGCTGCCGGGAGCGCATCCGCTTTCCTTCCCCGGCGGCGAGAATGACGATGGTCAAGCCGTTCATGCGACCCCTTTCATTCTGACTCAACGTGCCCGCAAGCCCCGTGCCATATCCTGGATACGCTGGATTTGAGCGACTTTCTCAGTCCCGGCGAGCGCTTCCGGGGTCAGTATGCGTCAACCCGTGTGGCGTAAGTGAGACAGTAATCTCTCGATTCTGGCTGGGACATCTGACCCGAATTCCACTCTCTTTTGAGTAGCCGGGTGCACGAACGCCAGCGTTACCGCGTGCAGCGCATAGCCCTCCAGAGGAACCGGAGGAGCTGCCCTGCGATCCCCGTACACATCATCGCCCGCCACGGGATGGCCCAGCGAGGCGAAATGGACGCGAATCTGATGGGTCCGCCCGGTATCCAGTCGCACCTCGACGTACGTGAAATGCGAGAACCGTTCCAGAACCCGGTAGTTGGTGACCGCCCGTTTGCCTTTGCCCTTCAGGGCCACGGCCATCCGAGTGCGGTGATACGGGTGGCGTGCGAGGGGCTTGTCAATGGCGCCCTCCCCCGGCCCCACGCGCCCGTGCACGACCGCCAGGTATCGGCGACTCACCGTGCGCTCTGCCAGCTGCGCCGTGAGCGCGTCGTAGGCGACCTGGCTCTTGGCGAGCACCAGGAGGCCGGAGGTGTCCTTGTCGAGGCGATGCACGATGCCCGGTCGCCGCGCCCCGCCCACGCTGCCCATGGAGGGCGCGTGCGATAGCGCCGCCGCGGCGAGCGTGCCCGTGGCATGGCCGGCGCCGGGATGCACCACCATGCCCGCCGGCTTGTCCACGACGAGGACGTGCTCGTCCTCGTAGACAACCGTGAGGGGGGCCGCTTCCGGCGTCAGCTCCTGGGGAACCGGGGGAGGCACCTCCACGTCGATCTGCTCGCCGCCCGCGAGGCGATGCGCCGCCTTGCGCACGGCGCCGTCGACGCGCACGTGACCGCCGTCGATGAGTGCCTGCAGCCGCGCGCGGGAGAGGCCGGCGATATGGGCGACGAGCCAGCGGTCGAGCCGGAGTCCGTCGACCCCCGCTTCGACCGTCATCCGCCTCACCTCCATCCCGTCGCGCAGCAGCGGCTACGCGGGCGGGGAGACCGCGGGCGGGCGGTCGCGCAGCAGCCGGAACGCAAGCAGGACCACGCCGGTCGAGATGGCCGAATCGGCGACGTTGAACGCAGGCCAGTGATAGCCGCGCCAGTGCACATCGACGAAGTCGATCACGGCCCCGAAGCGCGCACGATCGATGAGGTTCCCGACGGCGCCGCCGAAGATGAAGGCGACCGCCACCTGTCCCGGCCAACCGCCCGCGGGCAGCACACGCAACGCCACGCGCGCCAGCACCACCAGCGCCACGATGGAGAGGGCGGCCACGATCCAGCGCCACGCGGGCGGTATCCCGCCGAGCAGCCCGAAGGCGAGACCCGGATTCATGACGAGCGTCAGGTTGAGCCAGCTCGTGACCTCCACGGCGACACCGGGCGGCAGGCGATCGAGCGCGATGACCTTGACCACCTGGTCCAGCGCGACCACGGCGCCCGCGAGGGCGAGGACGACATACATCAGAGGCGGGCGAGCACGGATACGCAGCGCGCGCACAGCGTGGGATGCTCGGCGTTGCGCCCGACATCCTCGGTGCGCATCCAGCATCGCTCGCACTTCTCCCCGCGCGCGCGGTCGACGTCGATGACGAGCCCGGGGATGTCCTGGCTCTCGTAGCGTACGGTGCCGGGCGTCGACGCCGCCTCGAGGTTCACGGCGGAGACGATGAACAGCGTGGAGAGGAGGCCGCGCTTGGCGGCCAGCAAGGCCGGCACGTCTTCCGGTGCTGCGACGATCCGGACGTGCGCCTCCAGGCCGCTGCCGATCAGCTTGCGAGCGCGCGCCGTCTCCAGGGCCTTGGCCACCTCGCGCCGCACCTCGAGCAGCCGGTCCCAGTCGCGCTTGAGGGTATCGTCGAGCCACTCGCGCGGACTCTCGGGGAAGCGCTCGACGTGCACGCTGTCGCCGCGCGCGCCCGGCAGCGAGCGCCACGCCTCTTCGGCGGTGAAGGTGAGGATGGGCGCCATCAGCCGCACGAGGGCGCCGAAGACGTCGTAGCACACCGTCTGCGCGGCGCGCCGCTGGGGATCGTCGGGAGCGGAGGTGTACAGGCGGTCCTTGATGACGTCGAGGTAGAGCGCGGAGAGATCCACCGCGCAGAAGTTGTGGACGGCGTGAAAAACTCCGTGGAACTCGTACTCCTCGTAGGCGCGCGTGGCGCGGCTGACGAGCCGCGCGAGACGGTCGAGGATGAACCGGTCCACTTCTTCCAGGCGTGCGTACGACTGCCGGTGGCGCGCAGGGTCGAAATCGTTCAGGTTGCCGAGCAGGAACCGGTACGTGTTGCGAATGCGCCGGTACGCGTCGGCGAGGCGGTCCATGATCTCCGAGGACACGCGGATGTCTTCCGTGTAGTCCTCCGCCGCCGCCCACAGCCGCAGCACCTCCGCGCCGTACTTGGGGATGAGCGCCTCCGGCGCCACCGTGTTGCCGACGGACTTCGACATCTTCCGCCCCTCGCCGTCCATGACGAAGCCGTGCGTGAGCACGTTCTTGTAGGGCGGGGCGCCCCGCGTGCCCATCGCCTCCAGCAGCGAGGAGTGGAACCAGCCACGGTGCTGATCGGAGCCCTCGACGTACATCTCCGCCGGCCACCGCAGCTCGGGGCGCGTTTCCAGCACGGCGGCGTGACTGCAGCCGGAATCGAACCAGACGTCGAGGATGTCCGTTTCTTTGCGGAAGCGCTCGCCCCCGCAGCTCGCGCAACGCGTGCCCGAGGGCAGGAGCGCGGCCGCCTCGCGCGCGTACCACTCGTCAGCCCCCTGCCCGTCCCGGAAGATGTCCGCCACGTGCCCCACGAGCGCTTCGTCGAGGAGGAGGGCGTCACACTGCTCGCAGTAGAAGGCGACGATGGGCACACCCCACACGCGCTGTCGTGAGATGGTCCAGTCCGGCCGATGGGCGACCATGTTGAAGATGCGCTCCTCGCCCCACGCGGGAATCCAGGTCACCTCACGGCGGATGGCGTCGAGCGTGCGCGCGCGCAGACCGTCCTTGTCGAGTGCGATGAACCACTGCGGGGTGGCCCGGAACAGCGTGGGGTTCTTGCACCGCCAGCAGTGCGGGTACGTGTGGTTCAGCGGCACCTCGGCCGCGAGGGCGCCGCGCTCGCGCAGGAGCGCGACGATCTTCGGATTGGCCTCCCACACCGTGAGTCCGGCGAAGCTGTCGATCTCGCGCACGAAGCGGCCGTTGTCGTCGACCGGGTTGTAGATCTTCAGGCCGAGCGCGCGCCCGAGATCGTAGTCCTCCTCGCCGTGGCCGGGCGCGATGTGCACGAGCCCGCTGCCCGTATCCATGGCCACGAAGGGCGCAGAGGCCACCTTGCCCGTGCGGTCGATCCACGGATGGCGATACTCGAGGCCCTCCAGCCGCTTGCCGGGGACGGTGACCAGCCGGCGCGGCGCGGAGAGGCCCGCAAGCGTCGCGAACGCATCGGCCAGCTTGGCGGCGACGATGAGGGTCTCGCCCTCACCTTGCAGCGCCACGTACTCCTCGTCGGGATGGACGGCGATGGCGAGGTTGGCGGGCAGCGTCCACGGCGTGGTCGTCCAGATGACGAGCGACACGCGCGGCGCGGCGGGCGCTTCCGGCAGCGCGCCCACGAGGGGAAACCTGACGTAGACCGACGGCGTGCGCTGGTCCTCGTACTCGACCTCCGCCTGCGCAAGCGCCGTCTTGCAGTGCATGCACCAGTGCACCGGCTTGAGGCCCTTGTACACGAGGCCGCGTCCCACGAAGCGGCCGAACTCCCGCGCGATGACGGCCTGGTACGCGGGCGCCATCGTCAGGTACGGATTGTCCCAGTCGCCGAAGATCCCGAGGCGCCGGAATTCCGCGCGCTGGATGTCGACGAACTTCGCCGCGTATTCGCGACAGCGCCGCCGCTTCTCCACCGGATCCATGGCGCGCCGCACGTCGATGGAGGCGGTGTCGAGACCGAGCTCCTTGTCGACCTGGTGCTCGATGGGCAAACCGTGGCAGTCCCAGCCCGGCACGTACACGGCGTTGAAGCCGAGCATCGAGCGCGCCTTCACGATCATGTCCTTCAGAACCTTGTTGAGGACGTGACCGATGTGGATGTTGCCGTTGGCGTACGGCGGCCCATCGTGCAGGATCCACAGCGGACGGTCTGCGGAGGCTTCGCGCAGCCGCCGGTACATGCCGATCTCTTCCCACCAGGCGAGCATCTTCGGCTCCGCCACGGGCAGGTTCGCCTTCATGGGGAACTCGGTTTTCGGCAGGTTTAGCGTGCTCTTATAGTCCATGACCGGGTTGCAATCGTATCACTGTATCGAAGCGCGAGCCCGGCTTGAAGCGACGGTGGGCGCGGGTGCACCTTCGCGCCGGATCGCCTGGTTTTCTCGACGGGGTCGCCGGAGACCGTATCCGCCGATAGGCTTCGGTGGTGTGAACGAATCGATTGCTGCAGTCCAGTCCTGGGAGGGACCGACGATGAAACGACTCTCGCCGTTGCTGCTGATCGCGCTCCTCAACGTCGCCGATGAATCGACGGCTCAGCAGAAAGTGGAGGCCAAAGGCATCACTCCCAGGGTCAAGTTCGAGGAAGTCATCTCCGGCCACCTGACCGAGCTCAACGGCAAGTTCAAGTTTCGCGTCATTGAGCTGACCTTCGAGCCCGGCGCCCACCTGGGCCCGCATCATCATGCTGGCCCCGGGCTCCGATTCGTGGTGTCAGGGACGCTGACCTTCGAGCAGGCCGGCAAGACCACGTTCTATTCGGCGGGGGACTCCTTCTATGAGTCGGGCAACATCGTCCATACGGCCTACAACAAGACGAAAGCCCCGCTGCGTCCTGCCTGTCGAGTGGAGAGGGCCGTCGTTGATTCCACCGAAGTCGTTCTGAACGCGGCCAGCCCGAGAGCTGC
The DNA here is from genome assembly GCA_046712525.1 of Candidatus Rokuibacteriota bacterium. GTDB lineage: Bacteria > Methylomirabilota > Methylomirabilia > Rokubacteriales > CSP1-6 > JBBDXO01. The sequence goes on along the minus strand of JBKKCN010000101.1, from coordinate 1,051 downwards.
CAGCGCCACCGCCGCGAAAGGCCGCATCACGTCACGTCCCGCGCTCGCCTCTGAACCGATCGTCGAATGGTGAAGTGCTCTCTGGTCGCTGAACTGCGGTACTGCGCCGGGGCGAGTATTACTTGGGGGCGATGGTGAGGATTCCGGTGGTGGAATCGATGGTGACTTTGAAGCGGTCGAGGAAATCGCGGCCGAGGAGACCGTCGATGCCGGGCTGGCCCATGTCGTGGGCAACGACGTGGAGGCCGGAGACACGCGCCTCACCGATCTCGATGGACTCCACGGGCACGCGCTGGACGTCGCTCGTGCCGGTGACGCCGGCGATGCGGGTGCTGGTCCCGCCGCGAATCAGCGAGGCGCCGGCGGCGGACAGCACGAGGGGGGAGATGAGCGTGGTATCAGCTCCGGTGTCGAGCAGCAGGCGCGTCGGGGTGCCACCGTTGATCTTCGCGTCGACGACGATGCGCTGTCCAGGCGTGTAGCGGATGGTGGTGGAGCCGGCTGCTTCACTTTTCTCCGCGACGGAAGGGGCGTTCGCCGACGCGGGGCTGTTGCGCAGGCCGAGAGGCACCGCCCCCGAGCGATATTGTGCCGGCACGCTTTGGAGGCCCTCGACGTAGAACGGATTGCCCCGCTCGTCGATGTACCGGTAGATCTCCGCGGTGACCGGCGACGGCAGGAGGACACCAGTGAGAGCGATCGCGAGCGTGAGCACGGCCGCCCGGAACATGGCAGCATCATACCGCACACTTTGCGAGCCGGTACACGACCATTTCCGGGCCGCCCGACACCTCCACACGATCGAGACTCACCCGATAGATCGGCACGAAGAGGTCGTGACGAGCGGCCAGCCGCGGAAACCACGTGGGAAAGATGATGAGGAAATCCGGGCAGCGCGCGACGACGAACTCCATCACTCCGGATTCGCCTTCGCGGCGATACGGCAGGATCTCGGGCGTGACCAGCCCCATGAGATCGATCACTTCGCGCCGGGAGAAGTACGCAATGGCGCCGATGTCGTTCACCGCCAGCGTGGCGCGGCGGGGCGTGT